>JAMPXR010000052.1 GCA_023701085.1 Ramlibacter sp.
CTCTGGTACGGTGGCTCAATCCACTGATTTGACAGCTCGGCCTCAACCGGGCGTCCTGCCGGCCATGAACACCCGCATCGAACGCGACACCTTCGGGCCCATAGAGGTTCCCGCCGAGCGGCTGTGGGGCGCGCAGACCCAGCGCTCGCTGCGCAACTTCGCCATCTCCGGCGAGCGCCAGCCCAGGGAGATCATCCGCGCCCTGGTGCAGATCAAGCGCTCCTCGGCCGTGGTCAACCACCTGATGGGCCTGCTGGACGAGCGCAAGGCCGCTGCCATCATCGCCGCCGCCGACGAGGTGCTGGCCGGCGCGCACGAGGACGAGTTTCCGCTGGTCGTGTGGCAGACCGGCTCGGGCACGCAGACCAACATGAACGTGAACGAGGTGCTGGCCAATCGCGCCAGCGAGCTGCTGGGCGGCCCGCGCGGCGAGGAGCGCCTGGTCCATCCCAATGACGACGTGAACAGGAGCCAGTCGTCCAACGACGTCTATCCCACGGCGATGCACGTGGCGGCGGTGGACGCCATCCGCAACCGCCTGCAGCCCTCGCTGCTGAGGCTCAAGGCGACGCTGGCGGCGAAGTCCCTGGCCTTTCACGACATCGTCAAGATCGGCCGCACCCATTTGCAGGACGCCACGCCCCTCACCTTGGGGCAGGAGTTCTCCGGCTATGCGGCGCAGCTGGAGCAGGCCGACCGGCACCTGCATGGCAGCCTGCCGCACCTGTGCGAGCTGGCGCTGGGCGGCACGGCCGTGGGCACGGGCCTGAACGCGCCCAAGGGCTATGCCCAGAAGGTGGCGGCCGAACTCGCGCGCCTGACCGGGTTGCCGTTCGTCACCGCGCCCAACAAGTTCGAGGTGATGGCGGCGGCCGATGCGCTGGTGCATGCGCACGGCGCGCTCAAGACCCTGGCCGCCAGCCTGATGAAGATCGCCAACGACGTGCGCTGGCTGGCCAGCGGGCCGCGCAGCGGCATCGGCGAAATCAGCATCCCGGAAAACGAGCCGGGCTCGTCCATCATGCCGGGCAAGGTGAACCCGACGCAGAGCGAGGCACTGACCATGCTGTGCTGCCAGGTGTTCGGCAACGACGTGGCCGTCAATTTCGGCGGCGCCTCCGGCAATTTCGAGCTCAACGTGTTCCGCCCGGTGATCGCGCACAACTTCCTGCAAAGCGCGCGCCTGCTGGCCGACGGCATGGCCAGCTTCAACGACCATTGCGCCGCCGGCATCGAGCCCCGTCGCGAGCGCATCGCGGAACTGGTGGGCCGCTCCCTCATGCTGGTGACGGCCCTGAATCCGCACATCGGCTACGACAAGGCCGCGCAGATCGCCAAGAAGGCGCACCAGGAAGGCACCAGCCTGCGCGAAGCGGCCATCGCGACGGGCTTCGTGACCGCGGAGCAGTTCGACGAATGGGTGCGGCCGGAGCGGATGGTGGGCTGACCGGCGCCTCAGTGACGCTCTGGCTGGATGCCCGACATGATCCGGTCCGTGTAGGCGATCGCCATGGCCGACAGCAGGAAGGTGATGTGGATGGCGGTCTGGGCAATGAGCACGCGGTCCGAGTAGTTGTCGGCGTTGATGAAGGTCTTGAGCAGGTGGATCGAGGAAATCCCGATGATCGCCGTGGCCAGCTTGACCTTCAGGACCGAAGCGTTGACGTGGCTCAGCCACTCGGGCTGGTCCGGATGGCCCTCCAGGTTCATGCGGCTGATGAAGGTCTCGTAGCCGCCGACGATGACCATGATCAGCAGGTTCGAGATCATGACCACGTCGATCAGCGCGAGCACCACCAGCATGATGACCGTCTCGTTGAGCGAATCGACCGGCAGCGTGGCCTTGTAGCCGATGCTGGTGATCAGCGCGTTCAATGCGCTCTTGCTGCCGGCGGCCGCCTCGACCAGGTGCAGCAGTTCGTAGAGGAAGTGCACCACATAGACCGCCTGGGCCGCGATCAGCCCCAGGTACAGCGGCAGCTGCAGCCAGCGGCTGGCGAAGATCAGGCCGGGCAGGGGGCGCAGCGGGGAGCGGGGATTTCGCGGATGGTTGGGGTCTTGCATCGGGCAGCGGGTTTTTACGGATGTGGCGGATTGTAGATTTGCCGCGCGGGCCACTGGGCTCGGGTTAGTTTTGTAAACTTACGCCAGTCAGTGGCCTGTAAGTGCCAGCGCGGACAGTCACCTGCGAACCCTATCCCTGCGGAGACAAAGATGAGTGCTATCGAATCGGTCCTGGTCGAAAACCGTGTCTTTCCCCCTTCGGAGGCGGCAGTCAAGGCGGCCCGCATCGCGGGCATGGATGCCTACCAGGCCCTGTGCGACGAGGCAGAGCGCGACTTCGAGGGGTTCTGGGCCCGCCTGGCGCGCGAGCATGTGGTGTGGACCCGGCCGTTCACGCGCACGCTGGACGAGTCGAAGGCGCCGTTCTTCAAATGGTTCGACGACGGCGAGCTCAACGCCTCGGCCAACTGCCTGGACAAGCACATCGGCACGCCGGTCGAGCACAAGACGGCGATCGTCTGGGAGGCCGACGACGGCGCGGTGGTCCAGGTCACCTACCGGGAACTGCTGGACCGCGTGTGCCAGTTCGCCAATGCGCTCAAGGCGCAGGGCATCCGCAAGGGCGACCGCGTCGTGATCTACATGCCCATGGCGATCGAGGCGGTCGTCGCGATGCAGGCCTGCGCGCGCATCGGCGCCACGCACAGCGTGGTGTTCGGCGGCTTCTCGGCCAAGGCGCTGAACGAGCGCATCATCGACGCCGGGGCGGTCGCCGTGGTCACCGCCAACTTCCAGTGCCGCGGCGGCAAGGAAATGCCGCTCAAGGCGATCGTCGACGAGGCGATCGCGCAGGGCGGCTGCGACACGCTGCGGACCGTGCTGGTCTACATGCGCACCGCCACGCCGTGCAACATGGTCGCCGGGCGCGACAAGACCTTCACCGAGGTGCTCAAGGGCCAGTCCAGCGAGTGCCGGCCGGAGAGCGTTGGCGCCGAGCATCCGCTGTTCATCCTCTACACCTCCGGTTCCACCGGCAAGCCCAAGGGCGTGCAGCACTCCACCGGCGGCTACCTGCTGTGGGCCAAGCTCACCATGGACTGGGTGTTCGACATCCAGCCGTCGGACGTGTTCTGGTGCACCGCGGACATCGGCTGGGTGACCGGGCATACGTACGTGGCCTATGGACCCCTGGCGGCGGGCTGCACGGAAATCATGTTCGAGGGCATCCCGACCTATCCGAACGCGGGCCGCTTCTGGCAAATGATCCAGCGGCACAAGGTCAGCGTGTTCTATACCGCCCCGACGGCGATCCGTTCGCTGATCAAGGCGGCCGAAGGCGACGCAAGTATCCACCCGAAGCGCTACGACCTGTCCAGTCTGCGCATCCTGGGAACGGTGGGCGAGCCGATCAACCCGGAAGCCTGGATGTGGTACTACCGCAACGTGGGCGGCGAGCGCTGCCCGGTGGTGGACACCTGGTGGCAGACCGAGACGGGCGGACACATGATTTCGCCGCTGCCCGGCGCCACGCCGCTGGTGCCGGGTTCGTGCACGCTCGCGCTGCCCGGGATCATGGCCGCCATCGTGGACGACCTGGGCAAGGACCTGCGCAACGGCGACGGCGGGCTGCTGGTCGTCAAGCGCCCCTGGCCCGCGATGATCCGCACCATCTGGGGCGATCCGGAACGCTACAAGGCCAACTACTTCCCTCCGGAGCTGGGCGGAAAGCTCTATCTGGCGGGCGATGCCGCGGCGCGCAGCGTGGACCGCGGCTACTTCCGCATCGGCGGGCGCGTCGATGACGTCCTGAACGTGTCCGGTCACCGCCTGGGCACGATGGAGATCGAATCGGCGCTGGTCGCCAAGACCGACCTGGTGGCCGAGGCTGCCGTGGTGGGCCGCCCCGACGACCTCACGGGCGAGGCGGTCTGCGCGTTCGTGGTGCTCAAACGCTCGCGGCCGGTGGGTGAGGAAGCCCGGCAGATCGCCAACGACCTGCGCAACTGGGTCGCCAAGGAAATCGGCCCGATCGCCAAGCCCAAGGACATCCGCTTCGGCGACAACCTGCCCAAGACCCGCAGCGGCAAGATCATGCGGCGCCTGCTGCGTTCGATCGCCAAGGGCGAGGCGATCACGCAGGACGTGTCGACGCTGGAGAACCCCGCGATCCTCGAGCAGCTCGCCGAGAAGCTGTAGGGCAGCCGCCAAAGCGAAAGGCCCGCAGCGCGGGCCTTTTTGTTGCGTCGCCGGGGCGCCGCTTATTTCTTCAGACTCAGCACCCAGGCGGCCAGCTTCTTGGCGTCGGCTTCGTTGACCTGCGTGTTGGCGGGCATGGGCACGGGGCCCCAGACGCCGGAGCCGCCCTTCATGATCTTGACCGCGAGCTTGTCGACCGCGTCCTTCTGTCCGGCATATTTGGCCGCCACGTCCTTGTAGGCCGGCCCGACCAGTTTCTTGTCCACGGCGTGGCAGGCCGTGCAGTTCTTGCTCGTGGCCAACGCCATGTCCGCCATGGCGGACACGCTGGCGGTTGCCGCTATCAGCGCAAACAGGGCACGTTTCATCAATTGTCCTCTTGAGTTGGGTTACAGTGTCTCAACGCGATTGTAGTGATCGGCGTTGACCCCGCCCCTAATGCCCGTACGCGGGGCAAGGCTGAGCATGTTGCCGGAGTGAGCGCGATGTACCTGCTGGGAATCGGAATCGTCCTGCTGATCTTGAAGTACCTCGAGATCGGCCCGGTCGCCGCCTGGGACTGGTGGGTCGTGCTGGCCCCCTTCGGTCTGGCGGTCGCCTGGTGGGCCTGGGCCGACTGGTCGGGCTACACCAAGAAGAAGGCGATGGAAAAGGAAGATGCCCGCCGGCAGGCGCGCGTCGACAAGAGCCGCGCGGCGATGGGCGTCAAACCCACGCGCCGCCGCTGAGGCCCGTCATTCGACCTTCAGGTGCTTGCGCTTGAGGGCGGCGATCGCCGGGCCCTCGAGCACCGCGCCATCGGGGCTGAACCGGCTGCCATGGCAGGGACAGTCCCAACTGGTTTCCACGCTGTTCCAGTGCACCTTGCAGCCCAGGTGCGTGCACACAGGGGAGACCGCGAACAGTTCGCCATCGGGCGCGCGCCAGGCCGCGCAGGTGTCGCCGTCGCTTTCGATGATGGCGCTGTCGCCCGGGGCCAGGGCCGACAACTGCTGCTCCTGGCGGTGGGTCAGGTAATCCTTGACCAGCGCCTTGGCCATGGTGCCGACCTCCTGCATCATCGCCCTGCCGCCCTTGAGGGGCCAGCGCGTGGGCTTGCACAGGACGCCGAACGGCGGGGACTGCCCCATGAGCTGGGCCGCGATCACCTGCGCCGCGACGGTTCCCCACACCAGCCCGTCGGTCGAAAAACCCGTGGCGATGAAGCAACCCGTGAGATCTCGGCCGATGTAGGGCAGGCGGTCGGCCGACTGGTAGTTCTGCGCCGACCAGCGATAGGCGACCGGCGCGGAGCCGAACCGCTTGTCCGCGACCGCCTCCAGGGCCATCAGGCTGGCCTTGGCATTGTGACTGCCCGTCTTGTTCGACTGGCCGACGCACACGAGAAAATGCCGCGACTGCGCCTGCGCCGTTCGCACCGAGAGGTTTTCGGCGCCGCGGCACCAGAAGATGCCCGGACCCGGATCGGATGCGCCCAGGTCGCGCGCGATGCCGTATTCCCGGTGCACCGTCATTTCGGCCTGCACCATGTGAAAGCCCGCGGGTGTGTGGGTCGCCAGCACGATGTCGCGGGCCTTCACCGCGCCCGTCGCCGTCGCCGCCCGTTTTTCCTTCGGGTCCAGTTCGATGACGCGCGCGTGTTCATGCACCGAGGCGCCCGCCCGCGCCGCGAGTTCGGCGACATGCGCCACGTAGGCCTGCGGCTGGATCTGCGCCTGGTCCTCCAGCACCAGCACGTCGCCCAGCGGCGTGGGCAGCGGAGCGGGAACGGTCCTTTCCATGCGGACTTTCGCATCGGCCCTGGCGAGCGCGATGTGCTCGTGCGAGATATGGGGCCGCTGTTCCTGCGACGTCGCATACAAGTACAGGGCGCAGCGCCGGAAGCCGCAGCCGGGCGGCCGCGCCTCGCCTTCGATGAAGGCCATGGCGGCGCGCCGCTGCGCCACGACCTGCCGCGCCACCTCGTCGTCCCACGCGCGCGCGACCCCGTGCAGGCCCTGGCTGAGCGTTTCGTACAGATTGCCGGTCGAATGGCCGGTGCTGCCGCTGCCGATGGTGCGCGCCTCCAGCAGCACGACGCGCCTGCCCTGGCGCGCGAGCAGCAAGGCGAGCGTCACGCCGGTGATGCCGCCGCCGACGATCAGGATCTCGGTGCTGGAGTCGCCCTGCAGGGGCCCGAAGGCCGAAGGCGCCGCGGTCGCGCGCCACACCGGGCTTGTGTCCATGACGATTCCCCCACGGAAAACACCATGCTAGGGTTGCGCTTCGCGCAAGTCATGTAGGACAAGGGCGCAAGGCCGGGCGGGCCCGCCTGGCCTTGCGCCCTTCGGGGGCGGGAAGCCGCTTCAGTAATCGTCGAGCACGGCGCCCTTGCTCGCGCTCGATGCGTTGAAGGCGAACTTCGCCTGCACGCCCCGCATGTAGCGCGGCGCGGGAGCGGTCCAGGCCGCACGCCGCCGCTCGATCTCGGCCGCCGGCACGTTCAATTCAAGCTTGAGCTGGGGGGCGTCGATCGTGATGGAGTCGCCTTCCTGCACAAGCGCGATGGTGCCGCCGGCCGCGGCTTCCGGCGCGACGTGGCCCACCACCATGCCCCAGGTGCCGCCAGAGAAACGCCCGTCGGTGATCAGGCCCACGCTTTCGCCCAGGCCGGCGCCGATCAGCGCGCCGGTGGGCGCCAGCATCTCGGGCATGCCGGGGCCGCCCTTGGGACCCAGGTAGCGCAGCACCATCACGTCGCCGGGCTTGATCCTGCCGTCCAGGATGGCCTGCAGCGCGGACTGCTCGTCGTCGAACACGCGGGCCGGCCCGGTCATGACCGGGTTCTTCAGGCCGGTGATCTTGGCCACGCAGCCCTCCGGCGAGAGGTTGCCCTTGAGGATCGCCAGATGGCCCTGCTCGTACATGGGCTTGTCGATGGCGCGGATCACGTCCTGGTCGGCGCGCGGCTGGTCCGGGATGTCCTTGAGCACCTGCGCGACGGTCTGGCCCGTGATGGTCAGGCAGTCGCCGTGCAGCAGGCCCGCGTTCAGCAGGATCTTCATCACCTGCGGGATGCCGCCCGCCTTGTGCAGGTTCACCGCGAGGTAATTCCCGCTCGGCTTCAGGTCGCACAGCACCGGCGTCTTCTTGCGGATGCGCTCGAAATCGTCGATGGTCCATTCGACGCCGGCCGCGTGCGCGATGGCCAGGAAGTGCAGCACCGCGTTGGTCGAGCCGCCGATGGCCCTGATCACCGCCACGACGTTCTCGATCGACTTGCGTGTGACGATGTCGCGCGGCTTGATGTCCTTGCGGATCGCCTCGATCAGCACCTTGGCCGATTCCTTCGCCGAGTTCGTCTTCTCGTCGTGCGGGTTGGCCATGGTGGACGAGTAGGGCAGCGAGATGCCCAGCGCCTCGAACGCCGACGACATGGTGTTGGCGGTGTACATGCCGCCACAGGAGCCGGTGCCGGGCACCGAGCGCATCTCGATCTCGCGCAGGTCGGCGTCGCTCAGGTTGCCGGCGGCGTTCTGGCCCACGGCCTCGAACACGCTCACGATGTTCAGGTCCTGGCCCTTCCAGTGGCCGGGCAGGATCGTGCCGCCGTACACGTAGATCGCGGGCACGTTCGCCCGCAGCATGCCCATCAGGCCCCCGGGCATGTTCTTGTCGCAGCCGCCGATGACCAGCACGCCGTCCATCCACTGGCCCTGCACGCAGGTTTCGATGCAGTCGGAGATCACCTCGCGGCTGACCAGCGAATACTTCATGCCTTCGGTGCCCATGGCCATGCCGTCGGAGATCGTCGGCGTGCCGAAGATCTGCGCATTGCCGCCGGCTTCCTCGATGCCGGCGACGGCGGCGTCGGCGAGCTTCTGCAGGCCGCTGTTGCACGGCGTGATCGTGCTGTGGCCGTTGGCCACGCCGACCATGGGCTTGCTGAAGTCGCCTTCCTCGTAGCCCATGGCGTAGTACATCGAGCGGTTGGGGGCGCGCGACTTGCCCTCGGTGATGTTGCTGCTGCGGCGGTTGATCCGGATGGTCTTGGTTTCCATGTGTTCTCCGTGAGCCGCCCGGTCCGGGCTCGCGTGGCGCGGTTCCGGCGGGAAGCGGCGTGGGTGTGAGGGGTCCACGAAGTATGCGCCGCGAGACTTATTCTTTCTAATCTATTTTCAATGATGTATTAATATACTGTACATATGAGTCAGCCCCTGGTCGAGCTGCGCGTGTGGCGCCAGTTCATCGCCGTGGCCGAGGAGTTGCACTTCGGCCGCGCCGCCGCGCGCCTGCACATGACGCAGCCGCCGCTCACCCAGGCCATCGCCGGCCTGGAGCGGCTGTTGGGCGTGCGTCTGTTCGATCGCACCAAGCGCAGCGTTGCGCTGACCGCCGCGGGTGAAGCTTTGCTGCCCCAAGCGCGGCAATTGCTGGCGCGCGCGCTCGCCTTGCCCGCGAACGCGCGGGCCGCCGCCCACGGCGAGAGCGGCCGCTTGCGGCTTGCTTTTGTTTCCACTTTGGGATTCGGGCTGCTGCCCCAGTGGGTGTCGGCGTTCCGTTCCATCTATCCGCGGATCGAACTCGAGCTGCTCGAATCGACGGGCGACGTTCAGTTGCAAAGCATGGAGCGCGGCGAGATCGACGCCGGTTTCATGCTGCATTCGCCGGGTTTCGGGCCGGCAGGACTGCACCACCTGCGCATCGTTCGCGAACCGCTCGTGCTCGCCGTACCGGAGCAGCACGAGCTGGCGGCCGCACGCACGCTCGCCTTGCGGCGTGTGCTCGATCAGCCGCTGGTGATGTTCCCCAGGCGCATCCTGCCCTCGCTGCACGATGCGCTCTTTGGCATGTACCACGCCGCGGGACGGACACCGAAGATCGCGCAGGAGGCGATCCAGATGCAGACGATCGTCAATCTGGTCTCTGCCGGGCTGGGCCTGGCCTGGGTGCCCGACAGCGTGCGCCAGTTCCAGCGGACCGGGGTTCTGTATCGCCAGCTCGCCGGCAAGAAAGCGCGGGCGGTGCCGGCGTGCGAAACCACGCTGGTGTGGCCCCCGGGATCGAACCCCGCGCGGGATCGCTTCGTCGAGTTTGCGCGCGGGCGGCTGACCCCACCGGCTTGAGCTTCGCCGCCGCGCCATAGCCCGGCGGGCTTGCAGCACAATACCCCGCATGCTGACGTATCCCCAAATCGACCCTGTGGCCCTGCAGCTGGGCCACATCGCCATCCACTGGTACGGGCTGACCTACCTGGCCGCGTTCGGCTTGTTCCTGCTGCTGGCCCTGCGGCGGTTGCGCCATGAGCCGTTCGCATCCGTCAAGGGAGCGGGCGCCTGGACCCGCAAGGACGTCGAGGACATGCTCTTTTTCGGCGTGCTCGGCGTGGTGGTCGGGGGCCGGCTGGGGTATTGCCTGTTCTACAAGCCCGGCTACTACCTGGAGCATCCGCTGGAAATCTTCTTCGTGTGGCAGGGCGGAATGAGCTTCCACGGCGGCCTGCTCGGGGTCATCGCCTCGCAATGGCTTTTCGCGCGCTCGCGCGGCAAACCATTCTGGCAGCTGATGGACCTGGTGGCGCCCTGCGTGCCGCCGGGGCTGGCGGCCGGGCGGGTGGGCAACTTCATCAATGGCGAGCTGTGGGGCCGCGCCGCCGATCCATCGCTGCCCTGGGCCATGGTGTTCCCGCAGAGCGGCTCCATGCTGCCGCGGCACCCGTCGCAGGTCTACCAGTTCCTGCTCGAGGGCCTGCTGCTGTTCGTGATCCTGTGGCTGTACGCGCGCAAGGAGCGCAAGCCCGCCCAGGTCTCGGCCGCGTTCCTGATGGGATATGGCGTGCTGCGTTTCGTTGCCGAATATTTCCGCGAGCCCGATGCGCACCTGGGCCTGCTCTCGCTCGGCCTGAGCATGGGCCAGTGGTTGTGCATCCCGATGGTCCTGGCTGGCCTGCTGCTGTGGCTGTGGGGTGGCAGCCGTCCCGCGCCCATGCCGGCCAAGGC
>JAMPXR010000053.1 GCA_023701085.1 Ramlibacter sp.
CGACCACGCCATCGAGCTGCTTCTTTTCGCGGCCGAGTTCCTGCGCCTTCTTCGGGTCGTTCCAGACCTGCGGGTCCTCGAGCGAGGCGTTGACCGTCCTCAGTCGCTCCGATTTGGCATCGAAGTCAAAGATACCCCCGAAGGGCTTGCGTGCGGGCCGAGAGATCGGCGAGCCGGCCGCCGATCAGATTGATGCGTTCTGCTTCCATTTGGGAAATCCTTGGTTCGTGGGGCGTCGGACTGCCATGAGGGCGATCCGCGTGTGGATTGCCGTTGCCGGAAATCCATCCGAACCTGGGATTTTGGCACGGGCGCGAAGCCCGCCAGCTATTGGCGGAAGCCGCTCAGCTTGGCTTGCGCGCCGCGGTTGCCCATGGTGGCTGCGCGCTGCAGCCAGCGCACGGCCTGGTTCGCGTCGCGCGGCGCGGTCGCGCCTTCCATGTAGGCGATGCCCAGGAAGAAGCTCATTTCGCCGCGACCGTAGCGGATGCCGTCGGCCGTCGACTTGCCGGAACGCCTGACCACCGCGGGGATGTCGCCCTGGCCGTTGGCGTAAGCGTGCATCTGCGAAATAGTGTCCGCGAAGAAGGTGTCGCGTGTCTGCGATGCCGCGGCCTTGTCGGGCGCCTGGGTGATCAGCTCATCCGCGAGAACCGGCAACGCCTCGAAGGGGGTCATGCCAGCGACCATCCTGGGCGAATACCAGGCGCGCAGCATCACCTTGTCCAGCGCCATCAGGCCATCGGTCTTCCAGGGGAAGTAGCTCAGCACGGTTTGCCCGGCGGGATGCCCGCGCACGCCCATCACGTGCATGGCCTCGTGGTAGGCACAGCGGCGCGCATCGCGCGCGCGCATCTGCACGACGGCCGAGTCGATCCGGGTTTCGGTGCGAAAGTCGAGGAAGGTCACGCAGGGCTGGTTGTCCTCCAGCCGGTGATCGGCGGTGATTTCGACACTGACGTTGGCCACCTGCTCCGCGTTGGGCTGGTCGCTCACGTCCACCAGCTTGATGGCCGCTTCGGCGGTCACGTCGCGCAAGGCCTGCAGGGTGTATTCCCGATGAGCCGAGGCCTGGACGCCATGGATGCGCACGCGCATCTCGTTTTCCCATCGCACGACCCGGGTGGGTGTACCGCTTTGGTGCCAAAGCACTTCCCACAAGGTCGCCAGATCCTGTCCGAAGTCCTGCGCCACGGCCGAGCAAGGCACAACAGCAGCCAGCAACAGTCCTGAACAAAGACGACGCATCCGACACCCCGGAAACACTTGTGGCTCAAGTGTGTCGGTAGGACTCATCCTACGTCCAGCGTTTTTCCTCCTGCAAATTGATGAAACTCAAAAAATTGGTAATTTGTTGCGTTTCAGCAGCAATATCAATTGGTTACAAAGAACTCCTCGAGCAAAGTCGCGATTTTTTCCGGCTGGTCGTGGTGCAGCATGTGCCCTGCGTCCTGGAGGACCGTCCTACAGACGTAGGACACAGCCTTCAGGCGTTCGTGGTATTCGGCCAGGGTGTATTTGCCCTTCCACCACTCGGCCAGGTTGTCCTCCGCCGACTCCACGTTCAGCACAGGCGCGGTGATGGCGCCGTAGATCTCCAGCACCTCATCGACGCGATAGAGCTGTGCGTTGATGATCTTGTGCGCCGGGCTGCCGAGGACGCGCCACTGCCCGTCCGCGTCGGGCCTGGCCCAGTGCTGTGCCAGCCAATCGGCCTTGTCCTGGCTGAGCCGCTTGTTGGTCTTCATGAGCCGGCCTGCGACCCCCGCGACCGAGTCGTAGCGTTTGAGGTCGAGCTCGCCGCGGTGGAACGCCTTGAGCTGGTCCATCCACGCGGCATAGCGCTGCGGAGCCTGTGCCGGCTGGGTCGCCGGCATCCCGAAACCCTCCAGGTTGGCCAGCTTTCGCACGCGCTGCGGCCGCGCGCCCGAGTACAGCATGGCGATGTTGCCGCCCATGCTGTGGCCCACGAGGTGGACCGGTGCCCCGGGCGAATAGTGGTCGATCAGGAAGTCCAGGTCGGCCAGGTAATCGGGGAACCAGTAATTGTCCGCGTCCGGCCCTTGCGTCAACCCAAAGCCGCGCCAATCGGGCGCGACCACGTAGTGGTCCTGCGCGAACGCATCCACCACGAACTGGTAGGACGCCGCCACGTCCATCCAGCCGTGGACCATGACGACCGGGACCTTCGCCGGGCCGGGTTCGCCCCAGACCAGCACGTGGTACTGGAGGTTGCGGATCGGGACAAACTCGCTGCGGGGAATTCTTCGGGGTTGGTACATTGCCACGAATGATAAGGAGGCAGCTCATGGCGCCCAGTCAAGGCAGGGACAACCACGCGCGCATGCACGCCGGCTTCGGCTGGCGGGTCCCCGAGTACTTCAACATCGCGCAGGCATGCTGCACGGAATGGGCGCAGCGCCCCGGCGCGGGCGAACGCATCGCGATCCGCGCCCACGGGGCCGGGCCCGGCGCGCAAACCCTGTCCTACCTCGAATTGCAGCGGCGCGCCGACGCGCTGAGCAACCTGCTCGCGAGCCTGGGCGTGCGCCGCGGCGACCGGGTGGCGATCGTCATGCCGCAGCGTTTCGAAACGGCGATCGCCTATATGGCGGTATTTCAGCTCGGGGCCGTGGCCATGCCGCTGTCCATGCTGTTCGGCCCCGATGCGCTCGAGTACCGCTTGCGCGACAGCGACACGACGGTGGCCGTGTGCGACGAAAGCTCGATCGCCAACCTGCTCGCGGTGCGCGCCCAGTGCCCGGCCTTGCGCACCCTGATCGGCGTGGGCGCGGCGGCGGCGCAGGCCGACCTGGGCTATGAAGTCGAGACCGGCCGGCAGCCGGCCGGTTTTGCCGCCGCCCGTACCAAGGCCGACGAAGGCGCCGTGCTGATCTACACCAGCGGCACCACCGGCCCGCCCAAGGGCGCCCTGGTTCCGCACCGGGCGCTGATCGGCAACCTGCCCGGCTTCGTGTGCAGCCAGAACTGGTTCGGCTTCGCGCCCGGTGCTGATGGGACTCCCGCCCCCGCGCGGGGGAGGGCCGGGGTGGGGGCGGGCACGTACGGGGCAACGCCCAATGCTGGAGACCAGAACACGCAAGTGTTCTGGTCTCCAGCAGATTGGGCCTGGACCGGCGGGCTGATGGACGCGCTGCTGCCCACGCTGTATTTCGGCCGTTCCATCGTCGCGTACAACGGGCGCTTCAGTCCGGAGCTGGCGTTCACGCTGATGCAGGAACATGCGGTCACGCACACCTTCCTCTTTCCCACGGCCCTGAAGGCCATGATGAAGGCGTTTGCGCAGCCGCGCGCCCACTTCCGCCTGAAACTGCAAGCCGTCATGAGCGCCGGGGAGGCCGTGGGCGACGCCGTCTTCGCCTACTGCCGCGACCACCTGGCCGTCACCGTCAACGAGATGTTCGGCCAGACCGAGATGAACTACGTGGTCGGCAACTGTTCGATGAACGGATGCACCGACGGCGGCATCGGCTGGCCGGCCCGGCCCGGCAGCATGGGGCGGCCCTATCCCGGCCACCGCGTGGCCGTGATCGACGATGACGGCAACGAATGCCCGGTGGGTGTGCCGGGCGATGTCGCGGTCCATCGGTTCGACATCCACGGCGATCCCGACCCGATCTTCTTCCTCGGGTACTGGAAGAACGAGGGCGCGACCCGCGCCAAGTTCACCGGCAACTGGTGCCGCACCGGCGACCTCGCCACCCGCGACGAAGACGGCTACCTCTGGTATCAGGGACGCGCCGACGATGTGTTCAAGGCGGCCGGCTACCGCATCGGGCCGAGCGAGATCGAGAACTGCCTGGTCAAGCATCCCGCGGTGGCCAATGCCGCCGTCGTGCCCAAGCCCGACCGCGAGCGCGGCGCGCTGGTCAAGGCCTTCGTGGTGCTGGCGCCCGAGTTCGCGGCGGCGCGCGCGCAGTCCGGCGCGGCGACGGCGGGGTTCGACGAGCAACTGGTGGCCCGCCTGCAATCGCACGTGCGGGACAAGCTCGCGCCTTACGAGTACCCCAAGGAAATCGAGTTCATCGACGCGTTGCCGATGACCACGACCGGCAAGATCCAGCGCCGGGTGCTGCGCCTGCGGGAGGAGGAGCGGGCGAGGGCGGTGGGCGGCGGGGCGTGACGCCATCCGCCGCGTGCAAACGCGCGGTCACGGCGGGCTCGCACGAGGCCGCGTCGCGAGGTGTCACGGGCGCCCGCCGCGCCGGGCACGAAAATCGATTATTCTGCTTCGTTCCCCGCAACGCTCACTGTCGTTCCGCCATGCAAGAAGTCCAGCTCGGCCAAAGCGGCCTGCGCGTCACGCCCGTCTGCCTGGGCACGATGACGTTCGGTGAGCAGGTGGGCGAGGCGGATGCGCACGCCATCCTCGACCGGTCGGTGGAGCGCGGCGTCAACTTCATCGACACCGCCGAGATGTACGCGGTGCCGGCGCGGGCCGCGACGTTCGGCGCCACCGAGACCATCATCGGCCACTGGTTCGCCAGGCGTCCCGGCCTGCGCGACAAACTGGTGCTGGCCAGCAAGGCCGCCGGTCCGTCGCGCGGCATGCCCTGGATACGCGAGGGCGGGGGGCTGACGGCGCAGGACATCGCCGCATCCTGCGAAGGATCGCTCAAGCGGCTCCAGACGGATGTCATCGACCTGTACCAGATCCACTGGCCCGAACGCACGGTGCCGGCATTCGGCCAGATCTATTACGACCCCGCGAAGGAGCGCACCCAGACCTCCATCCACGAGCAGCTGGAGGCGCTGGCGCGGCTGGTGCGGCAGGGCAAGGTGCGCTACGTGGGGCTGTCGAACGAAACCCCTTATGGCGTGCACGAGTTCGTGCGCGTCGCCGAGCAGCACGGCCTGCCGCGCATCGCGACGGTGCAGAACGTCTATTGCCTGCTCAGCCGCGGCCTGGAGAACGGCCTGGACGAAACCATGCACCGGCTGCAGGTGTCGCTGCTGGCCTATTCGCCGCTGGGGTTCGGCCTGCTGACGGGCAAGTACGACGCGTCGGGCACGGAAGGGCCGGACGCGCCCAAGGATGCGCGCATCGCGCGCTACGAAACTGTTCGCAGCCAGCGCTGGGGACGACCCGAGGCGCTGGCGGCGGCGCGCCGCTACAACGCGCTGGCGCGGGACCATGGCATGACGCCGGCGCGCATGGCGCTGGCCTGGTGCTTCACGAAATGGCAGGTGGCCAGCACCATCATCGGCGTGACCACGCTGGCGCAACTGGAGGAAGACCTGGACGCCTGGGGCACGACGCTGTCCGCCGAGGTGCTGGCGGAGATCGACCGCATCCGTTGGGAGATGCGCGACCCGGCGATCTGAGGATCGCCATCGCAAGGCGGGATGCCATGGCCAGGAAGGAACACGTCAGCGAAACGCCGGCCACCTCGCTGCTCAAGGCGAACAAGGTGGACTTCACCGAGCACCCCTATGAGTACCTGGAACACGGCGGGGCCCAGCACAGCGCGCAGGTGCTGGGCTTCGATCCCTTCACCGTGATCAAGACGCTGGTGATGGAGGACGAGAAGGGCAAGCCGCTGCTGGTCCTGATGCACGGCAACCGCAAGGTCTCCACCAAGAACCTGGCGCGCCAGATCGGCGCCAAGTCGGTCGAGCCGTGCCGGCCGGAGGTGGCGAATCGCCACAGTGGATACCTGGTGGGAGGCACATCGCCGTTCGGCACGCGCCGCGCGATGCCGGTGTACATCGAGGAAACCATCCTCGCCTTGCCCCGGATCGCGATCAACGGCGGCCGGCGCGGCTACCTGGTCGGCCTGGACCCGCAGGTGTGCGTGCGATTGCTGGCGGCGAAACCGGTGAACTGCGCGCTGGCAGAATAGCGGCCAAAGGGCTCAGGCCGGAGGCACCGCTTGCAAACGCTCTATTCCGTCGTGGCCGCTCTCGCGGCCTATCTGATCGGCTCCATCTCCTTCGCGGTCGTCGTCAGCCGCGTGATGGGACTGAAGGACCCCCGCACCTTCGGCAGCCGCAATCCCGGCGCCACCAACGTGCTGCGTTCCGGCAGCAAGGCGGCCGCCGCCGTCACCTTGCTGCTCGACGCGGTGAAGGGCCTGGTGCCGGTGCTGCTGGTGAAATGGTTCGGCAAGCCCTACGGCCTGGGGGACGGCACCGTCGCGCTGGTGGGCCTGGCTGCCTTCCTGGGCCACCTCTGGCCCGTGTTCTTCCACTTCCGCGGCGGCAAGGGCGTGGCGACCTTCATCGGCGTGGTCTTCGGCATCGACCTCCTGCTGGGCGCCGCGACGGGCCTGACCTGGCTGATCATCGCCTACTTCTTCCGCTATTCGTCGCTCGCATCGCTGGTCTCGGCGGCGTTCGCGCTGGCCTACTACCTGCTGGGCAACCGGGTCCAGTGGTACGCGCACACCGCCATCGCGCTGGCCCTGTTCGCGATGGCCATGCTGCTGGCGTACCGCCATCGCGAGAACATCAACCGGCTGCTGCAGGGCAAGGAATCGCGGCTGGGGGGGAAGAAGACTTAGGGCCTGTTGACAGGCCCTGGCTTCCTAGCGCTCGATCAACAGCCGCGTCACCTGCGGCGGCTGCGCCCCGGTGTGGAACGCCAGCTTGCGGTCACGCAGCTGCACGTCGGCGGCGGTGACGCGGTCGAAGCGGCGCAGGTGCTCCGTCCACGATTCGTCCGTGATCTGTTCCACGAACCGTCCCGGGTCGTACAGGTCGCGCAGCAGCTGCCAGTCCAGCGCGCCCTGCTGCATGCGGCTGCGCCGGCTTTCCTGCATCAGCTCGACGAATTCGGCCGTGCGCGCGGGGTCGATGTGGTACTCGATGTTGGCCTGGATGCGGCCCGACTTCGGCGGCGTTTCGGCATGGGGGATCTTGAACACGCGCGAAGGCGTGAGGTCCTCCTCGATGCCGCGATCGACCACCAGCCGCTGGGCCAGCGCCATCAGCACCACGCTGGAGACCGCCGCGATCGCCAGCGCGTCGTGAATGTCGGTCCAGGTGGCGATCTGGCCCCACAGCGCGGCGCCGGCGGCCGTCGAGCCCATCACCGCCATCTGGAAGATCGACATGCCGCGCGCGCGCACCCAGTCCGGCAAGGCCATCTGGGCCGACACGGTGAGCGAATTCGCCACCACGATCCAGGCCATGCCGGCGAGCGCCATGGCCGGCACGGCGACATACAGGTTGGGCGCGAAGGCGACCGCCACCGCGCCGGCCGATTGCGCGGCCGTGGCCGCCAGCAGCAATGTCTGCGCGGGCAACAGGGCGCGGATGCGCACCACGAACAGCGCGCCCACGATCGCACCGGCGCCCATGGCGGCCAGCAGCAGCGTGAACGTGCCGGCCGCTCCGCCCTGCAGGCTGCGCGCCACCAGCGGCAGCAGCGCGATCAAGGCCGTGGAGTGCAGGAAGAACAGCGCGATGCGCAGCAGCACGGCCCGCATGCGGGCCGACTCCCAGACGAACTGCACGCCCACGCGCATCGCGCTGGTGAGCCGTTCACGGCCCAGCGGGCTTTCCTTGTGTTCGCGGCGCCAGCGCATGATCACGAAGGCGGCGGCCAGCGACAGGGCGGCGTTGAGCACGAAGACCCAGGCGCTGCCCGCGGCGGCGATGATCGCCCCGGCCAGCAGCGGACCGACGATGCGCGAGGCGTTCATCGCCACGCCATTGAGGGCGAGCGCGGCCGGCAGTTGCGAACGGGGCACCAGTTCGGGCACGATCGCGGCGAACACGGGCCAGCGCATCGCCAGTCCCACGCCATTGGCGAAGGTCAGCGCCAGCAGCAGCGGGGCCGTCATCCAGTCCATCATGATGGTGACGCACAGGATCAGCGCGATCACGGCCACCCACAGCTGGGTCATCATGAAATAGCGCCGGCGGTCCAGGATGTCGGCGAACGCGCCGCTGGGCAGCCCGAGCAGGAACACCGGCAACGTCGAGGCCGACTGCACCAGCGCCACCCACAAGGGCGAGGGCGCCAGCGACGTCATGAGCCAGGCCGCCGCCACGTCGTTCATCCACATCGAGGTGTTGGCCGCCATCCAGGTGAGCCACAGCATGCGGAACACCGGCCGGCGCATCGGCGCGAAGGCGGAGCGCGAATCTTCTTCGGAAGTCGGGGTGGTTTCGGTGCGAGTTTCCGGCATGGATCGGCGAGTATGCGTCAGTACCGCCGCTCGAGCACCATCTGGTCGTTGTTGCGCGTCATCTGGAATCGGCCGAGGAAGCTGTTGCCCAGCAGTACATACGGCATCGCGGCAGGCAGTACGGCGGCGGAGACGTCATGGATCTCCACGTCTGCGATGCGCACCGAACCGAGCTTGACGTGCCAGACCGCCACGGTGCCGTTGGCCGTGCTGCCCGCGCCCAGCCGGCCCTCCTTGTAGTTCAGGCCGATGCGCTGGGCCTCGGGCACGCCAATCGCGACCGACGTGGCGCCGGTGTCCACCAGGAACTGCACCGCCTGGCCGTTGATGGCGCCCTGGGTGGTGAAATGGCCGCCGCTGCCCGCCGTGAGCACGATGCGGCTGCCGCGCCCCGCGCCCGCGCGGGCGCCGACGCTGGCGGGCGCGTCACCCACGCGCAGCGTGTGGTGCTTGCCGGCGATGTCGACCACCGCCTGGTCGCCGTGGGTGGAGACGACCTTGACCCCCTGGTGCGTCTCGCCGGGCGCCACCGATTTCGGCGCGGTTCCATCCACGATCAGCAAGGCCCGCGTCCCCAGCATGCCCTGCAGCGTGACGGTCTGCGCGATCGCACCCGCGCACGACAATACCGCCGCCCAACCCAGGAACGTCTTCATCATTTCAGAGGCGCCGAAGGCGTTTCGGGGCGGGCTTCATTCAGTCGCGGAAGTTCTGGAAGGACAGCGGCAGGTCGGCGACCTCCTTGCGGATCAGCGCCATGGCGGCCTGCAGGTCGTCGCGCTTGGCGCCGCTGACGCGTACCGCCTCGCCCTGGATGGCGGCCTGCACCTTGAGCTTGCTGTCCTTGACCAGCCGCGTGATCTTGCGGGCCTGCTCCGACTCGATGCCGTTGCGCACCTTGACCACGCGCTTGACCTTGTCGCCGCCGATCTTCTGCACGTCGCCCTTGTCGAGAAAGCGCACGTCGACGTTGCGCTTGGCGAGCTTGCCGGTGAGGATGTCCTCGACCTGCGCGAGCTGGAATTCCGCATCGCCGAACACGGTGATGTCCTTGTCCTTCAGGTCGATCGCGGCCGAAGTGCCCTTGAAGTCGAACCGGGTGCCTATCTCCTTGGCGGTGTTGTCCACCGCGTTCTTCACCTCGACCATATTGGCTTCGCAGACGGTGTCGAACGATGGCATGAGATCCCCCGGAATGTCTTGTCCAGATGCGACAATTCTCCCATGTTCGTGGAGCAAAACGTACCCTTGCAGCCGCACAACAGTTTCGGCATCGTCGCGAAAGCGCGCGCCCTGGTGCGCGTGCGCGGCGAGGCCGACGTGCGCGAGGTGCTGGCCGATCCGGAACTGGGCTCCATCCCGAAGTTCGTGCTGGGCGGGGGCAGCAACATCGTGCTGACCGGCGACGTCAAGCCGCTGGTGCTCAAGGTCGAAGTCGCGGGCCGGCGCGTGGTCGAGGACGGCCCGCACGCCACCCTCGTGGAGGCGGGGGCGGGCGAGAACTGGCACGATTTCGTCACCTGGACGCTGGACCGGGGCTTGCCGGGCCTGGAAAACCTGGCGCTGATCCCGGGCACGGTGGGTGCTTCGCCGGTGCAGAACGTGGGCGCCTATGGCGTCGAACTGCAGGACCGCTTCGAATCCCTGGACGCGATCGACCTTTTCACCGGCAAGACCTTCACCCTGGACGCCGGTCAATGCGCTTTCGGCTACCGCGATTCCGTGTTCAAGCATGTCGCCGCGCAGGAAGGTGACCTCGGCCTGGGCGGACGCGCACTCATCCTGAGGGTGCGGTTGCGGCTGCCCAAGCCCTGGAAGGCGGTGCTGGGCTACATGGACCTGCAGCGCAAGATCCAGGAAACCGGAAACCCGGCGCCCTCGGCGCGCCAGATCTACGACTGGGTCTGCGCCGTGCGCCGGGCCAAGCTGCCCGATCCGCAGGTGATCGGCAACGCGGGCAGCTTCTTCAAGAACCCGACCGTCACGCCCGACCAGTGCCAGGACATCATCGCGCG
>JAMPXR010000054.1 GCA_023701085.1 Ramlibacter sp.
CTCGACCGGGCATGCGGTGCGCGACGCGGCCGGCCGCATCGTGCGGGTCGAAGGCGCGGTGCAGGAGATCGCGCCGCAGGGCCATCGCGCGGGCACCCTGATGCGCCACACCGTCAGCATGGGCGGCGCCATGGGCGGGATCGAGCCGTTCTCCACGATCGATCGCGAAGGTCGCTTCACCTACGTGAACGAGCAGGCCGAGCAATTGCTGGGCCGGCGCGCCACCGAGCTTCTGGGCCGCAAGATCTGGAACTCGTTCCAGAAGACGGTGCGCATGCGGCTGGAAGAACAGTTCAGGGCCGCGGTCGGCGGCGATCAGATCCTGGAGGTGGAGGAACTCGACGCCAACCTGTCGCGCCGCATCGAGGCGCGCGGCTACCCCTTCGGCGCCGGCCTGGCGGTGCACCTGCGCGACGTCACGGCGCGGCACAAGTCGCAGGAGCAATTGCGCCTGCTCGAAAGCAGCATCGCGCGCCTGAACGACGTCGTGATCATCACCGAGGCCGGGCCGTTCAATGCGCCCGGGCCGCGCATCGTCTTCGTCAACGAGGCGTTCGAGCGACGCACCGGGTATGCGCGCGAGGAGGTGCTGGGCCGCACGCCCCGGCTGCTGCAGGGCCCCGCCACGCAGCGCGAGGAACTGGACCGCATCCGCGCGGCGATGGAGCAGTGGCAGCCCGCCCGGGTCGACCTGATCAACTACAAGAAGAACGGCGAGGCGTTCTGGGTCGACCTGGAGGTTTCGCCGGTGTGGGACCACGAGCGCAGGCTCACGCACTGGGTGGCGGTGGGGCGCGACATCACCGAGCGCAAGACGGCCGAGGAAAAGATCCAGTACCTGGCCTTCTACGACCCGCTGACCCGCCTGCCCAATCGCCAGCTGTTGCTGGACCGCCTGCAGCGCGCCCTGTCGGACCGCGACCGGCCGCGCGAGGGCGCGCTGATGTTCATCGACCTGGACAACTTCAAGGTTCTCAACGACACCATGGGCCACCAGAAGGGCGACCTGCTGCTGCAGCAGGTGGCCGAGCGCCTGCGCTCCTGCGTGGCCCGCGGCGACACGGTGGCGCGGCTCGGTGGCGACGAGTTCGTGATCCTGCTGGAGAACAGCGGACACAAGCCGCTGGAGCCGGCCGCCGGCGCGCGAATCGTGAGCGAGCGCATTCTGGCCCGGCTGGGCGAGCCTTACCTGCTGGCCGGCCACCTGCACCACAGCACCTGCAGCATCGGCGTGACGCTGTTCGGCCGCGCGCCGTGGACGGTGAGCGAACTGCTCAAGCAGGCCGACCTGGCGATGTACCAGGCCAAGAACGCCGGGCGCAACACGGTCTGCTTCTTCGATCCGGAAATGCAGGCGGTGGTCACCGCCAACGCGACGCTGGCGGCCGATCTGCGCGAGGCGTGGCGCGAAAGCCAGTTCCTCATCGACTACCAGCCGCAGGTCGGCGCCGATGGGCGCATGACGGGCGTCGAAGCGCTGCTGCGCTGGCGGCACCCGCACCGCGAGCTGGTGCCGCCGGCGCACTTCATTTCCACCGCCGAGGACACCTCGCTGATCGTCCCGATCGGGCACTGGGTGCTGGAGCAGGCCTGCGCCCAGCTGGCGCAATGGGCCAAGCGGCCCGAGCGCAGCCATCTGAGCATCGCCGTGAACGTGAGCGTGCGCCAGTTCCGGCATCCGGACTTCGTGGACGAGGTGATGACGGCCATCGCCAGCCTGGGCACCGCGCCCCACAAGCTCAAGCTGGAACTGACGGAGAGCCTGCTGGCCGACGGCATTGAAGTGACCGTGGCCAAGATGGGCAGCCTGAAGGCGATGGGCGTGGCGCTGTCGCTGGACGACTTCGGCATGGGCTATTCCTCGCTGTCCTACCTCAAGCGCCTGCCGCTGGACCAGTTGAAGATCGACCGGGAATTCGTCAAGGACATCCTGACCGACGCCAACGACGCGGCGATCGCCCGCACCATCATCGGGCTGGCGCAGAGCCTGGGCCTGGGCGTGCTCGCCGAGGGCGTGGAAACCGAGGCCCAGCGCGCCTTCCTGGCGCAGCAGGGCTGCAACGAGTATCAGGGCTTCCTGTTCTGCAGACCCCTGCCCATCGAGCAGCTCGAGGTCTTCATGGACGACAACGAGGGCTGAAGGCGCGGCGCGCCGCGTATCACACCGGCACGATGCCCAGGGGCGCCGTCGGCATGGCGCGCGGCATCCGCATGACGATCTGCTCATGGCCGCGAACCAGCTCGACGGACTCGGCCGTCGCCAGGGCCTGCACGTCGGACCATTCCAGATGCCGGTAGCTCGGCCCGAAAGGCACGGCCTCGGACGGCTCCTGCCTGGGGGCCAGGCGCACGGAAATCTCGGCGAATCCGCCCACCACCTCGGCCTTCACCCGGACCTCGCAGGGATGGGCGGCGGCGTCCGTCAGGGCGATCAGCGACGCCATCAGCAGGTTGCGCAAGCTCACGCGCCACACTTCGAAATCGGTGTCGGGCACTTCCTTGACGATGGAGAAGCCGCGAAAGTTGAAGTTGGTGGCCAGCAGCGCCAGGCAATCCTCGATGCCTTCGGACAGGCGCACACCCTCGTCTTCGCCCGGTTCGATCCAGGCGGCCACCTTCAGGCAGTCCATCACCGCGTCGCGGGCCAGCCGGTTGAGTTTCGAGATGCTGGCCTGGAAGTCCTCCGGCTCGGTCGAGCCGCGCTCCAGGCGCGCATTCAACACCTCCGCCATCATCGAAATGGCCTGCAGGTTGACCACCATGTCGTGCTTGAGCGCGGGGGCGAGCCTGCGCAGCACCCCATAACGCGCGGCTTCGGCGCCGGCGACGCGCGGCCGCCGCGCCGGCGGCGCGGCGCTGCCTGCAGGGGCGGGGGCCGCCTCGCCCGTGCCCCAGCGCCGTTGCCGGCCCTGTCGCTCGAGTTCGTCTTCGGCGTGGCGCCGTTCGTCGGTCACGCTGGCCGCCTGCTTTCTCGGCTGCACGCCCGGCGCGCGAAGGCCTCGCCCGCGCGCCGGCGCCAGCACGCACGCCGCCCCGCGCGCGGCACGGAATGAACGGAAAGAAGCTGGTCCATGGCTTGGACGAGTATGACTCATGTTCCGCGATCCTTGCATCCCATGCCTGTAGGATAAGTCTCATGCCCTTGTAGGACGGGCGCCGCGCGCCATTCGCGGCGCTTCGGTATCCTTGCGACATGAGCAAGGCCTTCACGCGGGATCCGGAAGTCGAGGACGAGGACGAACCCTCGCCGCCCGAACTCGCGGCCGGCGCCAGGAACTACATCACGCCGCAAGGCTATGCGCGCCTGCGGGCCGAATTGATGCAGCTGATCGATGAGGAGCGGCCCAAGGTGGTCGAGGTCGTGCATTGGGCGGCCGGCAACGGCGACCGCTCGGAGAACGGCGACTACATCTACGGCAAGAAGCGCCTGCGCGAGATCGACCGGCGCATCCGTTTCCTGACCCGGCGGCTGGAGCTGGCCGAAGTGACCGACCCGGCGGTGCACCACGGAGGCGACCAGGTGTTTTTCGGCGCCACCGTCACCTACGCCGAGGCCCGCGGCCAGGAGCGCACGGTCACCATCCTGGGCATCGACGAGGCGGACAGCGCGCACGGGCAGGTGAGCTGGATCTCACCGATCGCGCGCGCGCTGCTCAAGTCGCGCGCGGGGGACGTGGTCAGGCTGGTCACGCCCGCCGGGATGCAGGAGATCGAGGTTGTGCAGGTGAGCTATCCGGCGCCGCGTCCCGGCGCGGGCCGCTGACGCGAAGCGGCGCGGCTCACCCCAGCCGCAGGCGCTGGCGCATCCCGGGCGTCATCCACAATCCGCCGTCGTCGCCGGCGATCAAGCCTTCGACACCGCGCGTGCCGACCACCAGTTCGCGGCCGTCGGCCGGCCCGAGCACCATCGCCGCGGCGCCCAGGCCATTGACGCTCGCGAGGTCGGCGCCGATCAGGGTGACACCGTGCGGCCCCTGCGCCGGGTAGCCGGTCTTCGGGTCGAGCACATGGTGATAACGCCGCCCGTCACGCACGAAGAAGCGTTCGTAGTCGCCCGAGGAGGCGACGAATCCCTCGCGCAGGTCCAGCGTCGCCAGCAGGCGATCGGGGTGGCGCGGATCGCGGATGCCGACCCGCCAGGGGCGGATCGCCGGGCCGCTCATGGCGACGACGTCGCCGCCGCCGTTGACCAGGGCGTGCCGGATGCCGTGCTGCCGCAGGGTCTCCAGCCCCGCCTCCAGGATGTAGAGTTTTGCGATGCCGCCCAGGTCCACGCGCATCCCGCGCTGGCGCAGGTAGGCGGTGCCGGCACGCTCGTCCAGCACCAGCTTGCGGTAATCCACGACCGGCAGGTGCGCCGCGACATGGGCCGGCGTCGGCATCTGCGGATGCCGCGGATCGAAGTGCCAGCGGCCCACCGACCCGACGGTGACGTCGAACGCGCCGCCGCTGCGCCGCGACACGTCCCGGGCCATCGCCAGCACGCGCAGCATCTCCGCCCCGACGGGCACCGGCTGCAGGCCGGCGGCGAGGTTGAGCGCGGCCACACGGCTGGTCGGCTCGTAATGGCTCATCACGCCCGCCAGCCGCTCCATCCGGTCGAACGCGGCTTGCTGCGCCGCGCGCAGCAGCTGCGCGTCGTCGGCCACCGCCGCGATGTCCACCTGCGTGCCCATCAGGGCGCGCGACTGGCGCAGGCGCGCCGGCTCGCCCACGGCGCCGCCGGTCAGCGGCCAGGCGGCCAGTCCGGCGCCCAGCGCCCCGGCCAGCGCGAACCGGCGCCGGCGCGGGCTGGCAGGCTCGGCGCGACGCGCCGGGATGAAATGCTCCGTCCGGGCCTGCGGTCCCGGCGCCTGCTGTTCGCGTGGCACCTTAGCGCGACTGATCGGCCATGAATTTGACGGCGGCCTTGACTTCGTCATCCGACAGCGCGGTGGAGCCGCCCTTCGGAGGCATCTGGCCCTTGGCGCCGGTGAAGCCCTCGATCGCGTGCTTGTTGAGCACGTCGACGCCTTGCGCGATGCGCGGGGCCCAATCGGCCTTGTCGCCGGGCTTGGGCGCGCCGGCCACGCCGGCCGCGTGGCACATCGCGCAGGTCTTGTTGAACGTGGCCTTGCCGACCGTGTTCTCGGCCTCCGCGGGTGCGGCCGGGGCGGCGGGGGCGGCGGCCGGGGCGGGCGTGCCCGCCTGAGGCGCCGCAGGCGCGGGGGCTTCTGTCTTGCCGCAGGCGACCAGCAACAGGGCGGCGCAGGCTGCCGCAGTAAGCGAAAGATGTTTCATGGATGTGCTGAAAGAGGAAAAACGCAGTGGCGAATTCTAAGCGCTGTGACCGATGAGAAAATCACCCGGATCGCCGTCGCGCTTGACAAATCGCAAGCCATGGCTGAGTGGGCGAAACGATGATTCAGCCTGCGAGGAGGAAAAGGTGTACCGGCAGTTCCTCTTCTGTAGTGCTTCTTTTTTGTTTGACTGTTACAAGGAAATCTTATGAATGAAGGGGTGAACAAGCCAGTGGGATCGCAGCTGGAACCCATGCGTCGGCGCGGATTCCTCAACACGGCCGCGGCGGCGGGCCTGGCGGGCATCGGCATGGCCGCCTGCTCCGACAAGCCGGCCTCCGCGCCGGCCGCCAGCAGCGCGCCGGCGAGCGCGCCCGCGCAGGCGAAGTCACAGGCGGGCGAGGGCAACGGGGTGCACCTGAAGCCGGGTGAGCTGGACACTTACTACGGCCTGTGGAGCGGCGGCCATACCGGCGACATGCGCGTGCTCGGCATGCCTTCGGGCCGCGAGATCACCCGCATCCCGTGCTTCGTGCCCGATGCCCTGGTGGGCTGGGGCATCACCAACGAGTCCAAGAAGGTCATGGGCACCAAGCCCGACGGCAGCCTGCGGTACACGGTGGCCGACACCCACCACACGCACGCGTCGTACAAGGACGGCAACTACGACGGCCGCTACGCCTGGATCAACGACAAGATCAACTCCCGGCTGGCGCGCATCCGGCTCGACTATTTCGTCTGCGACAAGATCACCGACCTGCCGAACGTGCAGGGCTTCCACGGGATCTTCCCGGACAAGCGCGACCCGGTGGATCCCGCGATCAACTACACCACGCGCGTGTTCTGCGGCGCCGAGTTCAGCATTCCGCTGCCCAACGCCACAGCCGACCTGGACAAGCCCGAGAAATACCGCTCGATGTTCACCTGCGTGGATGCCGAGTCGATGGAAGTGCGCTGGCAGGTGCTGATCGACGGCAACTGCGATCTCACCGCCACCTCCTACGACGGCAAGCTGGCTGCCACCAACCAGTACAACGTCGAGATGGGCGCCAAGTACGAGGACATGATGTCCGCCGAGCGCGACGCCTGCCTGTTCTTCAACGTCGCGCGCATCGAGGCGGCCGTCAAGGCCGGCAAGGTCAAGACCTACGGCGACTCCAAGGTGCCGGTGGTCGACGGCACGCGCGAGGCCAACAAGGATCCGAAGACCGCGCTCACCGCCTACGTGAGCGTGCCCAAGAACCCGCACGGCGTGAACGCCAGTCCGGACGGCAAGTATTTCATCTGCGCCGGCAAGCTGTCGCCCACCTGCACGGTGATCGACCTGGCCAAGGTGCTGGACTGGTTCGAAGGCAAGTTGGAGAAGGTCGACCAGGCCATCGTCGCCGAGGTCGAGGTGGGCCTGGGTCCGCTGCACACCGCGTTCGACGGCCGCGGCAACGCCTACACCACGCTCTTCCTGGACAGCCAGCTGGTGAAGTGGAACGTGGACGCCGCGATCAAGTTCCACGCCGGCGACAAGAACGTCAAGTACGTGGTGGACCGCCTGGACCTGCAGTACCAGCCGGGTCATGTGAATGCGTCGCAGTCGGAAACCAAGGCGGCGGACGGCAAGTGGCTGGCGGTGGGCTGCAAGTTCTCCAAGGACCGCTTCCTGCCGGCCGGCCCGCTGCACCCCGAGAACGAGCAGCTGGTGGACATCTCGGGCGAGAAAATGGTGCTGGTGGCCGACCACCCGGTGCGCGGCGAGCCGCACGACTTCATCATCTTCAAGCGCGAGCTGCTGCGTCCCAAGCAGGTGTACACGCTCGACGAGTTCCCGAATGCCGTCAAGGACGCCAAGGAAAGCGGCGTAGTGCGCAACGGCAAGAAGGTGACCGTCAAGATGACCTCGCAGGCGCCGGCCTTCAGCCTGCGCGAGTTCAAGGTCAAGAAGGGCGACGAGGTGACGCTGATCCTGACCAACCTCGACAAGGTGCAGGACCTGACGCACGGTTTCGCGATTCCGAAGTACAACGTCAACTTCATCGTGAACCCGCAGGAAACCAAGTCGGTCACCTTCATCGCCGACAAGCCCGGCGTCTACTGGGCCTACTGCACCCACTTCTGCCACGCGCTGCACCTCGAGATGCGCAGCCGCATGATCGTCGAAGCTTGACCCACCCCCGAAGCGGCCCTTGGCCGCCTCCCCTTCCAGGGGGCGACACCAGCGGACCGGCAAAGCCGGATCCGCGGTGTCCCCCGACGGGGCCGAGTGTATGAATCTGTTTTCCTTTCTGTTGCGCCTGTGCGCCCTGGCCGCTGCATTTGTCGCGGCGCCGTCGCTGTGGGCTGCCACCGCCTACGAAGCGGAGCTGCCCGACGAGGTCCACAGCGCCAAGAATCTTTGCGATTTCGCGCCCTGCAAGGATGTGTTCCCGGGCGCGACCTCGTTCTCCGAGCGAAAAGGGCAGCCGCCGTATGTCGAAGCTTATGCCGACGACAACGGCAAGCAGCGCCTGCTCGGCTATGTGATGCTGTCCACCGACATCACCGACACGCCCGCCTATTCGGGCAAGCCGGTGGTCACCCTGATCGGCATGGACATCAAGGGCCGTTTCGTGGGCGTGAAGGTGCTCAAGCACTCGGAGCCCATCCTGCTGCTGGGCATTCCGGAAAGCGCACTGACGAAATTCAATGACCAGTACGTCGGCAAGTTCGCCGGCGACAAGATCGAGATCGGGCGTTCGCGCCCCGACGAGGACGTGATCGGGCTGGACGCGATCTCCGGCGCCACCGTCACGGTGATCGCGCAAAACCAGGTGATGATGAGTTCGGGCGCGGCCATCGCCCGGCAGACCGGCATTCTCGCGCCCACCATCCGGGCGCAGGCGAAATTCACCGACACGCGCCGCCAGCTCGACTGGGCCGCGCTGGCGGACGAAGGCGCGGTGCAGCGCCTGGCGGTCATGCCCGAGCAGGTGGGCCTGGCGCGCGGCAGTTCGCCTTTCATCGAGTTGTGGTTCGGCTACCTGAACCAGCCGGACATCGGGCGCTCGCTCTTGGGCGAGTCCGGCTGGAGCAACCTGATGGCGCAGCTCAAGCCCGGCGAACACGCGCTCTTCGTGATCCGCACCCAGGGCGCCGAGTCGTTCAAGGGCTCCGGATTCGTGCGCGGCGGCATCTACGACCGCGTGCAGGTGCGCCAGGGCATGGATGCCTTCACCTTCCGCGACCTGGATTACATCAACCTGTACGGCCTGGAGGCCGCGGGCGCGCCGCGTTTCACCGAATCGGCGATCTTCATCGTGCGCTCGGCCGCCTTCTCCGGCGCCTACCCCTGGAAGCTGAGCCTGCTGGGCAACCGGGTGGACCGCGCGACCGGCGCGCGCAGCTTCGCCAATTTCGACGCGCAGTACTGGCTGCCGGCCTGGGCGCTGGACGGGGGCCGCCCGGCGCTCGAGAAGCCGCAAGCCGCCTGGGTCAAGATCTGGAAGGCGCGCGCGCTGGAGATCGGGCTGTTCGCCGCGCTGCTGGCCGCGGTGGCCGTCGTCTACGCGCAGCGCGACCGGCTGACGCGGCGCGCCACCCGCAAGAACAAGTGGCCGGTCAACGTCTTCAAGTACTCGGCGTGGCTCGCCAGCATCGGATTCGTCGGATTCGGCCTGATGGCGCAGCCTTCCATCACGCAGGTGCTGACCTGGTTCCACTCGCTGCTGTTCCACTGGACCTGGGAGCTGTTCCTCAGCGATCCCTTCATCTTCCTGTTCTGGTTCTTCATCATGGTCACGGCGTTCGTGTGGGGCCGTGGGCTGTTCTGCGGCTGGCTGTGCCCCTTCGGTTCGCTCTCCGAGTTGCTGTACAAGGTGGGCGGCGCGATCGGCCTGAAACGCTTCCAGCGTTCCCTGCCCCGGGTCTGGCACGACAGGCTCAAGTGGGTCAAGTACGGCGTGTTCTTCGGCCTGTTCGGCGTCTCGATGTTCTCCATGGCCTGGGCCGAGATGCTGGCAGAGGTGGAGCCCTTCAAGACGACCTTCCTGGTCGGCTGGTTCCAGCGGTCCTGGCCGTACACCTTGTTCGCCGCCGGCATCCTGGGCCTGTCGATCTTTGTCGAGCGGCCGTTCTGCAAGTACCTGTGCCCGCTGGGCGCCTCGCTTGCCATGCCTTCCACCTTCCGCTGGTTCGGGCTGCGGCGCAAGATCGAGTGCAACAGCTGCAAGGCCTGCGCTGTCGGCTGCGGCGCGCAGGCGATCGACGCCGACGGCCGCATCGACCATCGCGAGTGCCTGCACTGCCTGGACTGCATGATTCTCTACACCGACACGCACGTCTGCCCGCCGCTGGCCAAGGAGCGCAAGCTGCGCGAGCGCGAAGGCCTGCCGCTCACGCCGATCGGGCGGGACGGCTACTACATTCCCATCCACCCGGTGCCGGCCGAACGGGCGGCGCCCCAAGCATGAACGCCATGGTCGATCCCCGCATGCCCACCGATCGCGTGCCGCAGCCGTACGCGCAATGCGACACGCTCGCGGCCCGCGCCTGGGCCGAAGTGGTGGACCACACCTGGCCCTGGAGGCGCGGCGTGGGCGCGCCGCACAAGATGCTGCGCGCCGCCGGCATCGGGCTGGCGGTCGCCGTCACCCTGGCGTGGGTGCTCGCCGCGCTCGGCGAGCTGCGCGCCGGCGCGCTGATCGGCTGGTGGATCGGCTGGAGCGTCTACGAGGTGCTGGTGCGCCTGCGCGCCAAGCGCTATGTGAAGGACGGTCCGTGGTGGCGC
>JAMPXR010000055.1 GCA_023701085.1 Ramlibacter sp.
CCGGCGGTCTTCCAGCATGTAGCTCACGCCGCTGGGCACGCGCAGGTTGTCCTCCAGCACGTAGTACTCGCCCGCGCCGCCGGCGTTGGCGGCCCGCACGATGTCGATGCCGGAGACATGCGAATAGATGTGGTGCGGCACGTACACGCCCATCATCTCCTTGCGGAACTGCGCGTTGTCCAGCACCTGCGCGGCGGGAACGACGCCGGCGCGGATGATTTCCTGCTCGTGGTACACGTCGTGCAGGAAGCGGTTGAGCGCCGTGACGCGCTGCACCAGGCCTTTTTCCAGATGCACCCACTCGGCGGCGGGAATGATGCGGGGAATCAGGTCGAACGGGATCAGCCGCTCCGTGCCGGCGCCCTCCTCGTCCTTGGCGCCGTAAACCGCGAAGGTGATGCCCACGCGCCGGAAGATCATCTCCGCTTCGTCGCGCCGCGCCCGCATGTCCTCCTGCGGCTGGCGCGCGAGCCATTGCGCGTAGCCGCGGTAGTGGTCGCGCACGCCCTGCGCCTGCACGTGCGACGGTCCACCGCTGCCCGGGAACGCAGCCTGGCCCGGATCGGGCCATTGGACATACATCTCGTCGAATTTGTGCATCGCAGCGACTCCAGGCCACAGGATAGCAATATCCGGACCCGTGAAGCCGCCCTTCGCTTGCTAGGAAACGCGATGGTGCCAATAGCGCCGCGCCAGGTCGCGCTGGCAGATGGACCGCGCGGGCGCCGCGGAGTCCCAGCGCAGCGCGCCGCAGCGCGGCGATTCGATCAGCATCGCGCCGCGGACGCGGTAGCGCTCCACAACGAGCGGCGACGGATGGCCGAAGCGATTGCGGTAGCCCGCCTGCACCAGCGCCAGCGCGGGCTGCACGGCATCCAGGAAGGCCTCGCTCGAGGATGACTTGCTGCCGTGGTGCGGCACCAGGAGCAGGTCGGCGCGCAGCACCGACCCGGTGCGCGGCGCCCCGCCGCTGCGCTCGACCAGCACGGCTTCCTGCGGCTGCTCGATGTCGCCCGCCAGCAGCGCGGTCCCCGTGCCGTTGGACACGCGCAGCACGCAGCTCATCGCGTTGGCCTTGGCGCCCGCCGCGTAGTCCGACAGCGCCGGATGCAGCACCTCGAAGTCGACGCCGTCCCAGCGCCACGCCTGGCCGGCGGCGCAGCGCCGCGCGGCGCGGATGGCTTGCAGCTCGTGGCCCGGTTCGATGGAACCGAGCAGTGCCGCCCGCGGCTGCATGTTCAGCACCGCGGCGGCGCCGCCCGTGTGGTCGCTGTCGCGGTGGCTGAGCACCAGCATGTCGACCTTTTCGTCCAGGGCCCGCAGCAGCGGCACCAGGACCCGGTGGCCCGCATCGCTCTCGGGGCCGTAGCGCGGCCCGCTGTCGTACACCAGGGTGTGGGCCGCCGTGCGCACGATCACCGCGTTGCCCTGGCCGATGTCGGCCGCCAGCACTTCGAACTGCCCCACCGCGGGACGCGGCGCCTGCCACAGCAACACGGGCAGCAGCAGGGGCAAGCCCAGCAGGCGCGCGTGCCAGGGCAGCCGCATCGCCAGCAGCAGGCCGCCCAGCACCCCCGCAACGCCGGCCCACAGTGGCGGCGCGGGCGCCGACAGGGTGGCGAAGGGGAACGCGGCCAGCCACTGCAGGTACAGCGCGAGTGCCTGGACGGCCCAGGCCGCGACATGCCACAGCGGCGCCGCCACGACGCCCGCGAGCGCCAGCGGCGTCACCACCAGCGTGACCCAGGGAATGGCCAGCGCGTTGGCGAGCAGGCCCACCAGGGACACCTGCCCGAACAGCAGCAGCGTCAGGGGTGTGAGCGCCAAGGTGATCACCCATTGCTCGCGCAGCACGGACAGCAGCCGGCCCGCCGCGTGCGCCACGACCGCGCGCGCACCCTCCGCGCGCGCGGCGGATGCCGGTATGCCGACATCGGTGGCGAACAGAACGCCCACGGCAACGAAGCTCAGCCAGAAGCCGGGCTGCAGCAGCGCCCAGGGATCGAGCGTCGCCACCACGGCGCAGGCCAGCAGCCAGACATGCGGCCAGGGCCAGCGCCGCCCCGACATCCGCAGCAGCCCCACGGTCGCCAGCATCCAGACCGTGCGCTGGGCCGGCACGCCCCAGCCGCTGAACAGCGCGTAGCCGCCGGCCAGCAGCAGGCCGCCCACCAGCGCCGCGTGCTGGGCCGGCCACGCCAGGCACAGGCGCTGGCTGCGCCGCCACAGTGCCCCCACCAACCACGCGGCGGCCCAGGCGAACATCGTGATGTGCAGGCCGGAAATGCTCATGAGATGCGCCACGCCGGTGGCGCGAAACACGTCCCAGTCGCTGCGCTCGATCGCGTTCTGATCGCCCACGGCCAGCGCGGCGATCAGGCCCGCGCTCTTGCGCTCGGCCGCTCCCGCGCCCGGCGCAGCCGCCAGGTGCAGGAACACCGCGTCGCGCACGTCCTGGCGCGCCCGCTCCACCGGATGCCGCCAGGTGTCGGCGAGGCGCTGCGGCGGGACGTCGCGCGGTCCCGAGCGGACGTAGCCGGTGGCCTGCAGGCCTTGTTCCCAGAGCCACAGCTCGTAGTCGAAGCCGTGTGGATTGATGTTGCCGTGCGGCGCCTTCAGCCGCACGGTCATACGCCAGCGCTCACCGGCACGCAACTCGGGAGCCAGCCGCTGCAGCTCCAGCCGGCCCTCGGGATTCGGCATCGCGCCGCCGTACCAGCCGAGATAGAGCCGCGGTGGCACACGCACCGCGGCGCCATCCAAGGTGGCCGCTTCCACCTGCAGATGGAAGCGCAGGCCGGTTTCATGGCGCTGCGGCATCGCAGCGACCATGCCGGTGACCGCAATGTCGCGGCCTTCGAGCGCGGGGTCCAGCGCTTGCGCGGCGAAACGCGTGGCGCGCAGCCCGCACAGGCCGAACGCCAGCAGCGCGCAGGCCAGCAGGACGATACTGCCGCGAAGGAGTGCGGTGAGCCCAAGCGGGTCGCCGCGCCCGGTCGCCCCACGGCCGGCAAGCGACAGCCCGCCAAGAAAAGCCAGCGCCGTTGCCGCCGTCAGGGCGTAAACCGGCCAGGGCCACAGCGCCGCCTGTTGCAGTTGCAGCGACGAGCCCAGCACCACGCCCAGCAGCGCCGGTGCGATCCATCCGCCGCGGGCGAAGTCTTCGAGGTTCGGCATACGCCATGCTCAACGGCGCGCTGGGGAAATAGGCTGACATGCCTGCCATTCATTCGCACGAATGCCGGCGCAGGCCACACTCGCAGGCGCGACTATCCACCGGGATTGTGGATAACCCTGTTGATTAACGCATCGGCAGGCCCCGGCGCGCGAGCGTTGGCGCGGGCTGGGACGCCGTTGCCTGCGAAACGGGCCGCCGGCGGCCGAACGGGGTCTGCCCGCGGGGCCCGTCGCGGTATCGGGCTCCCCGCCAGCGCTCACCCCGGCGGCGATCCGTGCCGGCCCTGGGCGTGGCTGCCTTGCTCGTGCGAATAGACCTTGGTGAACTCGGCGCCCAGCAGGAAGACTTGCGCCGCGTAATAGACCCACACCAGCAGGACCACCAGCGAACCCGCGGCCTCGAACGCGCCGGCGATCGCGCTCTTGCCCAGGTAAAGCCCGATCAGCAGTTTGCCGATCTCGAACAGGACGGCCGTGGTGACGGCGCCGACCCCTACGTCGCGCCAGCCGATCGGCGTGGTGGGCATCAGCTTGAAGATCATCGCGAACAGCAAAGTGGTGATCGACATCGACACCAGGATGTTGGTCGCCTGCAGCAGCGTCTCCCAGCCCGGCATGAGCCCGCCGGCCCAGGCGCCCAGGGCGGCGATCCCCGCGCTCACGAGCAGCGACACCATCAGCAGGAAAGCCAGCCCCAGGATCAGGCCGAACGACAACAGACGCGCGCGCAGGACGGCCCATAGGCCGGAGGGCTTCTCGGAAGCCGGAACATGCCAGATGCGGTCCAGCGCGCGCTGCAGTTCGGCGAACACAGTGGTCGCGCCCATCATGAGCACGGCCAGGCTGACCAGGCCGGCCACCCACCCGCGGTCGGTATCGCTGGCCCCGACCACCAGCCGCTGCACGAACTGCGCGCCCTGGGCGCCGATCAGCCCCGACAACTGGGCCGCGATCGCGCCTTGCACCGCCTCGTGCCCGAACAGGGCCCCGGCGATCGCGATGACGATCACCAGCAGCGGCGCCAGCGAGAACATGGTGTAGTAGGAGATCGCCGCGCCCATGCTGGGCGCGTAATCGGCGGACCACGCCCGTCCCGCCTTCAGCAGCAGGTGAAGAAATCGCCGCGGACCGATCATGGCTGCGACTTTAGGCAAGGCTGCTGGGCATTGGGGCCAATGGTGGAAACGGATGTCACAAGCTGGCACCGCGCTCGGCCTTGGTCGTAGTCCCTGGCCGACAAGGTCTCTTGCGCAATCACCGACATCGCCGCCTGGCGAGGATGTCCAGAATCACTCCAGCAAGGAGATATCCCTCATGAGTACAGCACCCGCACACCGTGGCGATGCCGTGGACCTGTTGGACGCGGACCATATCGCGGTCAAGAAGCTCTTCGGTCAATACAAGCAGCTCGCCGAGTCCGATGCCCCGGGGCCCGAGCGCCAGGCGCTCGCCGACCGGATTTGCCTGGAGCTATCCGTTCACATGCAGTTGGAGGAGGAAGCGTTCTATCCTCCGGTGCGCCAGGCCGTTGGCGACGAGGACATCATGGACGAGGCCGACGTCGAGCACGAAGGCGCGCGGAAGCTCATCGCGGAAATTTCGTCGATGAAGCCCGATCAGTCGCACTTCGATGCCAAGGTCAAGATGCTCGGGGAAATGATCGACCACCATGTGGGCGAAGAGCGCGGCAAGGTCTTCCCCAAGGCACGCCAGAGCGATCTGGATCTCGTGGCCATGGCGGCGCAGCTCAAGGACCGGAAGCGGCAGATCGTCCATGAGTTCTCGCAGGCCTTGTCCTGAGGCGGGCGCGGCGCCGCAGGCAAAGGCGTGACCTCGCGCGTGCAGGCGCTGGCGAACAGCAGCCGGGTGCTGCTGCTGGTGGATTTCATCAATCCCCTGGACTTCGCGGGGGCCGATGGACTGGCGCCGGCGGCGGCGCAGGCCGCCGAGGCGGCCGCGCGCTTGCGGCGCAAGCTCGATCGCGAAGGTGTCCCGACGATCTACGCCAATGACAACTTCGGGCACTGGCGTTCGGATTTCAGGCAGCAATATGCGCAGATCGCGCGCCTTCGGACCATTCCCGGCGAAATTGCGCGCACCCTGAAGCCGCGCCGGAAAGACTTCGCGATCCTGAAGCCGCGCCATTCGGCGTTCTTCGCCTCGCCCCTGGAGCTGATTCTCGATGGCATCGGCGCGCGCGAGGTCGTCATCGCCGGGTTGGCCACCGACATCTGCGTTCAATTGACCGCCATGGACGGCTTCCTTCGAGGTTACAAGCTGCGCGTTCCCGCCAACTGCACGGCGGCGGAAACCGAGACCGCCAAGCTCGCCTCCCTGGCCTATATGGCAACGGTACTCAAGTGTGTGGTGGACGAAGCCTGAGCGCTTCGTGCGCCCGCCTTCCCGCGCGGTATCCACCCTTCGTCGACCCACCGGTCGAAGATGCCCAGGGCCGCGTCCACGAAGGCGTCGTCGTTGATATGCAGGTCGAAGTCGTGCATTTCGACGGGAGGGCGGATGTGCCGGCGGAACTCGTCGACGAAGGCGGCATGGCCGGGCGCGTCGTGCATGGGCTGCCCTTCGGGGTCCCAGGCGTGGATGCCGCGGCGGGGCAGCAGGAAGGCCGTGGGGCCCCGGGCGCTATTCAATTTGCCGGCGACCTCGCGGGCGATCGCCCGGCGCTCGTCGGCCGTCGTGCCGGTCGAGCCGATCAGCCGGTTGTGCGCGTGGTAGGGCCTGCCGGCGAACCGCGCGGGCAAGGCGGCCCAGCTCTGGACATCCACCATGTCGCTCGCGCCGGGGGCCACCAGTTGCGGCAAGCCGCGGCGCCCGGCCGCCTCCAGGCGCGACGCGCCCGCGCTCACCACGGACCCGTGAAGGTGGTTGGCCACCTCGGCGAGCGCAAAGTCGAAGACGGCCACGAACTCACCCTGTTCGATCAGCGTCTCCATCGCGCGCCCGCCCATGCCCGTGGCATGGAAAACGACCGCCTCGTAGCCGCGCCGCTCCAGCGCCGGCGTCAGCCGCAGCATGTAGCTCAGGCACGACTTGCCCAGCGAACTGACGGCCACGCGCGGTCGCCGCCGGCGCACCGGCACCACGGTGCTGCAGGCGCCCACCACCGCGCCGGCGGCCTGGCTGAGGATGGAGCGGCAGATCGAATTGAGCCCGTGCAGCCCGCCGGCCCACAGGATCATCATCAGGTCCGGCGCCAGCCGCTCGGGCGGGATCAGGTGCGAATAAGCGACGGTGGTCACGATGATCTTGGGCATGCCCAGCGGCAGGGCCGCCGTCACGTCGAGCGCGAGGTCCGTCCCCATGGTGCCGCCCAGGGCCAGCACCCCGTGCACCTGCCCGATGCGGTAGCGTTCAAGGGCGAGCTTGCGCGCGCCCTCGGACATCCGGGTCATCGCGAGGTTCTCGTCGCCCAGCGCGATGATGGCGTCCAGCGTCGTGCCCGCCGCGGCGGCGACCTCGTGCTTGCCGATCTCCGGCGTGAACGAAGGCGTGCCCAGGACGCCGACGTCCATGATGGTCACGCCGGCGCCCTCGGCCTCGATGCAGCGCCTCATGAACAGCAGTTCATCGGCCTTGGTGTCGGCGGTGCCGACCATGAGGATCTGCAGGCCCTTTTTCACATTTGTCTCCTGGCTGGCGGCTTCAGGACCGCTCTTGCAGCGAACCGGTCGCGACGGGCTCGAACAGCCCGCGCTTCATGACCCACTTGACCCAGATCGCCCCGACCACGGCGAACAGGCCGAGCACGACGCCGGTGTAGCGAACGATCTGCCCGGTCAGTTCCGGCGCCGGCGAGCTCTGGCTCACCACGAACACCATCCCGGCCACCGCCAGCAGCGGCAGCAGCGGGTACCACGGCGCGCGAAACGGGCGGCTCGCCCGCGGATGCCGCTGCCGCAGCACCATCAGGGATATCTGCGCCACCACGTACGCGAGGATCCACGCCACCGAGGCGGAGATCGTCAACGGCAGGATGGCGGCCGGGTCCCCACCCGACCAGGCCAGCCCCAGCAGCGGCAGGCAGGCCACGAACACGATCGCCACGACCGGCGTGCCCAAGCGCGGGTGCAGCCACTTGAAGACCGAGTGCACCTGGCCGTTCTCGGCCATGCCCTGCAGCATGCGCGGCACGGCGGCCAGCACCGAGTTCAGCAGGCTGGCGGACGCCAGCAGCGCGAGCACGGCGAAGCCCACCTTGGCCGACGGCCCCAGCACCGCCAGTGCGTAGTCGAGATGCGGAGCCGGCGAGGTCGCCAGGGTCTGGCGCGGAATCACGGCCCCGGCGCCGGCGGCGAACAGCAGTTGCGCCAGGAAGATCACCACCAGCGAACCGATCATCGCGCGTGGCAGATCGCGCCTGGCATCGGCGGCCTCGGGGACCAGCGGCGTGACGAACTCCGAGCCGACGAACACCCAGAAGGCGAGCGCCACGACGCTCAGCACCACCGTGCCCTGCCCCATTTGCGACCACGCCGCCCCGGCCATGGGCGCCGCCGCGTTGCCGCTGACCGCGATCAGCCCCACGACGAGCAGGAATGCGAGCACGACAAAGCTCAGCGTCGTCTGCACCTTGGCGAACACATCGGCGCCCAGGATATTGAGCCAGGTGAAAACCACCACCAGCGCCACCGGCCAGAACAAGGGCGGCAGCGGCAAGGGCAGCGCGTCGCGCAGAATCTGGTCGGCCAGGATGAGTTCGACCGGCAGCCCGAAGATCGCCGGCGTCACGTAACCGGCGAAGACCAGCAGGATCGCCGGGAAGTTGCCGACCGCCGCCTCGGCGTAACTGGAGAGGCTGCGCGCGCCCGGCATCATCAGCGCCATCTCCGCATACGCCATCGCGTTGGTCAGCGCCAGCGCGAATGCGATGAACATCGCCGCGATGAAGCCCCAGCCGCCGATGCCCACGCCCTGCATCAAGGTGACCATGCCCAGTTGGGCGACGATCACGCCGATGGAGGCCGCGAACAGGACCCTGAAGCGAAGACCCTGGGCGCGCCCCGCGGGCGCGCGAGCGAGCGTTGCACTGGAATCGGACATGGGGCTTCTCCTCTGAAGTGGCGGGACTCAGGCTTCGACGGCCGCGAACGCGCCTTCGAGCGCGTCGCAGATGAGATCGATCTGTGCCCGCTCGATGGTGAGCGCGGGCGACAGGATGATGTTGGGTCCGGAGGTGCGCACCATCACGCCGCGGCGGTAGGCTTCCCTTGCCACCGCGGCAACCTCTTTGGCGCCCCGGCCGAAAGCAGTCTTGGTTCGCTTGTCGGCGACCATCTCGAGGCACACCATGAGCCCGATGCCGCGCACGTCGCCGATCCACCGGGAGCGCCCGCCCAGGTCCCGCAGGCGCGCCATCAGGTGTTCGCCCTGGCGCCGGACGTTGCCCAGCACATCCTCCCGGCCCAGTACATCCAGCGTGGCCAGCGCGGCCGCGGCGGCGACGGGGTGCGCGCTGTAGGTGTAGCCGTGCGACACCGTGCCCGCGCCGGCATCGCTGTTGCCGAACACGTCGGCGACCGGGCCGGAAATGGCCGTGGCCCCCAGCGGCACATAACCGGACGAGATTCCCTTGGCCAGGCACCAGATGTCGGCCCGCACGCCCCACAGCCGCGTGCCGAACAGCTGCCCGGTGCGGCCAAAGCCCGTCACCACCTCGTCGGCGATCAGCAGCACGCCGTGCTTGTCGCACACCTTGCGGATCAGCGGCCAGAAGTTCTCCGGCGGGACGATCACGCCGCCGGCCCCCTGCACCGGCTCCGCGATGAAGGCGGCCACCGTGTCCGGCCCCTGGAAGAGCAGTTCGCGCTCCAGCATGTCCGCGCAGATCTCGCCCAGGCGCGTCGCATCGTCGGTGTAGGGGTTGCGATACAGCCAGGGTGTGTCGATATGGAAGCAGCCGGGCAGCAAAGGCTCGTAGGGCCGGCGGAAGTTGGTATTGCCGTTGACGCTGAGGCCGCCGAAGTGCACACCGTGGTAGCCCTGCTTGAGCGCGATGAACTTGGTGCGGTCCGCCTGGCCGCGGATCTTCCAGTATTGGCGCGCCAGCTTGAGCGCACCCTCGACGGCGTCGGAGCCGCCGTTGCCGAAGAACACGGCCGCCACCCCGTCGGGGCGCATCAGGTCGACCAGCCGCTCGGACAATTCGATCGCGCGCGGGTGGGTCGTGCCGCGGAAGATGTTGTAGAAGGCGAGCTCGTCGAGCTGCGCGACGATCGCGTCGCGGATTTCGGTGCGCCCGAATCCGAGGTTGGCGCTCCACAAGCCGCCGACGCCGTCGACGAGCTTGTGGCCGTCGACGTCCCAGATCCAGCTGCCCTCGCCGCGGACGATGATGTCCGGCGGGGAGTCCTGCATCGCCTTGGGATGGGCCATGGGGTGCCAGAGGCTGCGCGCGTTGGCCTCCTTGAGCTCGGCGGCGGTCATGCGGGTCATCGTGGTGCGCCCTCGATCGGAAGTTGCAGGCGGCTGGCGATGGCCGCCAGATTGCCCGGGACGTCGCGCAGGTCGAAGAACTGGGTCTGCAGCCCCGCCTTCACCGCGCCGACGATGTTGCGGAACTGATCGTCGACAAACAGGATCTCCCGCGGCGGCAGGCCCATGCCCTCGGTCGCCTGCGCGTACGCGCGCGGGTCGGGCTTGAGGATGCCGGTGCTGGACGCGTCGACGATCATCGCCGTGTCGGCCAGCACATCCATCTGGGCCAGCATGTCGCTGCCGTAGAACAGCTCGAGCTCGTTCGACAGGATGCCCACGCGGATGCC
>JAMPXR010000056.1 GCA_023701085.1 Ramlibacter sp.
GCTCCAGCCAATCCCAGCCGGGCGGCAGCCAGAACCCCGGGTTGTCGTACCCGCCGTCGTCGACGAACTCCAGGTACTGGCCCCAGTTGACCGGCTGCGCGTCGATCTCGAATTCCGGCACGTCCACATCGTGCGCCCACTTCTCCAGGCCGAAGACGAAGCCGCCCGGGGGCGATCCCAGCTGCCAATGTCCCCCCGGCACCAGCATGGCCTCGCGCGGCTGCACGCCGCCCGGCAGCGCCAGTTTCAGCGGCAGCCCCACGGTCTGCGCCAGCGTGACGAGCTGCTCGCAACGCAAGTCCTCGTGGAACAGGGCCATCCGGTAGAAGTACAGGGAATCGTCGTCTTCGGGCGCTTTTTCGAGCAGCTCCATCGTGCCCTCCAGCGTCTCGAGCAGATAGGCGCGCAGGGTGTCCGGAGCGGGCAGGTCCAGCGCCCAGCGCTGCCCGTGCGGCGCAAGCGCGGGATTGAACCAGCGGTCGGCCATGGGCTCGATCGAAGCAAGCCGCGCGGCGTCGGCCGGGCAGGCCGGCCCGAGGCCGCGCTGCGGATTCCTGCCGATCCAGTACTCGGCCATCCATCCGATGTGGCCCGCCAGCCAGGCCGGCAGTTCCAGCTCGGCATGCTCGGGCACGGCGACGCTCCCCGCGGCGATCGCGTTTTCGAAGTGGGAAAGCAGGTGCAGCGTATGGTTGCGCGCATCCATCATCGCCAGCGACAGCAACTCGCGGCCGGCGCGGCGCATCGAAGGCGCATCGATGGAACCCGAGAAAGTGTCGGGCGAAACGGCCGGCATGAGACACTGAGTGGTTATGCAACGCCCCTATTATCACTTTGGGGTACGGGGACCTCGCGTCGAGAACGGGCCGGGCCAACTTTTTCGCTACCTATAGAATTTCCTCAACAAAAGAAGAAAGACCCGGAACTCGGGCTTGCCCGCAGGCCGGTCGCTAACCTCCAGGGCTGTCGGACTTCTTTCCGGAGATGGCATGCAGGCATTACTCAAATTTTCCAAGGCGGTGGATTGGATCAACGCGCGGGTCGGCAAGTACGTCATCTGGCTGATCCTGGGCTCCACCCTGATCAGCGGCATCAACGCCATCGTCCGCAAGGCCTTCAACTACAGCTCCAACGCCTACCTCGAGGTGCAGTGGTACCTGTTCGCCACGGCGTTCCTGCTGGCGGCCGGCTACACCCTGCTGCACGGCGAGCATGTCCGCATCGACGTCATCTCGGGGCGGCTGTCCAAGCGCGGGCAGATCTGGATCGACGTGATCGGCTTCGCATTCTTTCTCACGCCGATGTGCCTGACGATCCTGTGGTACGGCATACCCTTCTTCCTGCAAGGCTATCGTTCCGGCGAAATGTCGAACAACCCCGGCGGCCTGATCCGCTGGCCGGTGTACCTGATGATGCCGCTGGGGGTTGCGCTGCTGATGATCCAGGGCTGGTCCGAGCTGATCAAGCGCATCGCCTTTCTGCGCGGGCTGATCGAGGATCCGACGGTACGGAAGGTCGAGAAGACCGCCGAGGAAGAACTCGCCGAAGCCATCCGGCGCGAGTCGGAACAGGCCAACAAGGCGTGACCCAGAAGAAGCGAGAAGACGGATGGAGTTCCTGACCCAATACTTCGCCCCCATCATGTTCATGGGGCTGATCGCGTTCCTGCTGTTCGGCTTTCCGGTGGCCTTCAGCCTGGGCGCCTGCGGCTTGTTCTTCGGCGTCATCGGCGTGGAGCTGGGCGTGCTGCCCGAGGCGCTTCTGCAGGCGCTGCCGCTGCGCTTGTTCGGCATCATGCAGAACGACACCCTGCTGGCGATCCCGTTCTTCACCTTGATGGGGCTGATCCTGGAGCGCAGCGGCATGGCCGAGGATCTGCTGGACACGATCGGCCAGCTGTTCGGCCCGGTGCGCGGCGGCCTGGCGCTGGCGGTGATCCTGGTGGGTGCGCTGCTGGCGGCCACCACCGGGGTGGTGGCGGCGTCGGTGATCTCGATGGGCCTGATTTCGCTGCCGATCATGCTGCGTTACGGCTACGACCGGCGGCTGGCCTCGGGCGCCATCGCCGCGTCCGGCACGCTGGCCCAGATCATTCCGCCGTCGCTGGTGCTGATCGTGCTGGCCGACCAGCTGGGGCGCAGCGTGGGCGACATGTACAAGGGCGCGTTCATTCCCGGCTTCGTGCTGACCTGCCTGTACATCCTGTACGTGATGGGGATCGCCCTGTTCAAGCCCCAGATGGCGCCCGCCTTACCCCCGGAGGCGCGCACGTACCGCGAGCCGGACGGCTCGCCGGGCCTGCGCTCCCTGCTGGTGCTGACGGTGGTCAGCACGGCGTCGGCCGTGACGCTGGGCATGAACTATCCGGCGGTGGTGAGCTGGATGCGCGGCGAGGCGGTGGAAACGATGCCGACCGACGAGACCATCGTCGTGGCCATGGGCGCGGGCGTGCTGCTGGCGTTCGTGAGCGCCGTGGTCAGCAGGGCGCTGGGCCTGCGGCTGCTGTCGCGGCTGGCCGAGCGCGTCACCTTCGTGCTGATCCCGCCCCTGATGCTGATCTTCCTGGTGCTGGGCACCATCTTCCTGGGCGTGGCCACGCCCACCGAAGGCGGCGCCATGGGGGCGCTGGGGGCGATCGCCATGGCGGTGGTGCGCCGGCGCCTGTCCTGGTCGCTGCTGCGCCAGGCGCTGAACTCGACCACCAAGCTGTCCTCCTTCGTGCTGTTCATCCTGGTCGGCGCCACCGTGTTCGGCCTGGTCTTCCAGGGCGTGGACGGCCCGGTCTGGGTCGAGCATCTGCTGGCGGGGCTGCCGGGCGGTCAGCTGGGCTTCCTGATCGTCGTCAACGTCCTGATCTTCGTGCTGGCGTTCTTCCTCGACTTCTTCGAGCTGTCGTTCATCGTCGTGCCGCTGCTGGCGCCCGTCGCCCAGAAACTGGGCATCGACCTGGTCTGGTTCGGCGTGCTGCTGGCCGTCAACATGCAGACTTCGTTCATGCATCCGCCGTTCGGCTTCGCGCTGTTCTACCTGCGCAGCGTCGCGCCGGACAAGGCCTACACCGACCGGCTGACGCGCCGCCAGATCGCACCGGTCACGACGATGCAGATCTACTGGGGCGCCGTGCCATTCGTGCTGATCCAGATCGTGATGGTCAGCGCGATCATCGCCTTCCCCGGCCTGGTGTCGGGTCATCTGGACAAGACCCCGGTGCAGGACATGGACACCGTGCGCCAGCAGATGGAGCGGATGCTGCAGGAGAGCGTCGCGCCCGAGGGCGGCGTCCCCGCCCCCGACGCCCAGCCGCAGCCCGGCGCCGCCCTCCCGGCGCCGCAAACCCCGCCCGGCGGGCCGGCTGCGCCCGACGCCGGCGGCATGCCGATGCCTGAACCCGCCCCGGCCGGACCGGCGGTGTCGGACGAGGAGCTCCTGAAGCAGTTGCAGCAGGGCGCGGGCAAAAAGTAAGCCCAGCAGCCCGCGGGCAAAGAGAACGCCCCGGCCGCTGCTGCGGACCGGGGCGTTGCATTCCTCGGGTCTTGTGCGCGCCGCGCCGGGCGCGCGCGGCGTCAGATCTTCACGGTGGTCATGTAGCTGCTGAAGCGGTATTCCGAGAAGCGGTCCCACAGGAGCTGGTCACGCTGGAAGGTGCGCATATCCTGGTGGATCTTCTTGAACTCGGGCGACTTCGCCTCATGCTCCGCGAACACCTGCATGGATGCCTTGTAGCCGGCGTCCATGACGTCCTTCGGGAACGGCTTGAGCTGGGTCTTCGCGGCCACCAGGCGCTTCAGGGCGATCGGGTTCTTCGCGTCGTACTTGGCGGTCATGTCGCGGGCGGCCACGGCACCCGCGGCCCGCACGATCGCCTTGTTCTCGGCCGACAGGGCCTCGAAGGCCTTCTTGTTGATGAAGAACTCGAGCTCGGCGCCACCTTCCCACCAGCCCGGGTAGTAATAGAACGGGGCGACCTTATTGAAACCCAGCTTTTCGTCGTCGTACGGGCCGACGAACTCGGTGGCGTCCAGCGTGCCCTTTTCCAGGGCCTGGTACACCTCGCCGCCCGGCATGTTCTGCGCCACCACGCCCAGCTTGGCCATGGCCTCGCCGAACAGGCCGCCGCCCAGGCGCATCTTCAGGCCCTTGAGGTCGGCCACGGACTTGATTTCCTTGCGGTACCAGCCGCCCATCTGCGTGGTGGTGTTGCCGGCGCTCATGCTGAGGATGTTGTACTTGGCGTAGAACTCGTCCATCAGCTTGCGACCGTTGCCATGCTCCATCCACGCGTCCATCTGGCGCGCGGTCAGGCCGAACGGCACGGCGCAGCCGAACGCGAAGATCGAATCCTTGCCGGTGAAGTAATAAGACGCCGTCTGCGCCATCTGGATGGTGTCGTTCTGGATCGCGTCCACCACGCCGAACGGGGGCATGAGCTCGCCGGCCGCATGCACCGACACCTCGAACTTGCCGCCGGACAGCTCCTTGACGGTTTTCGAGAACACTTCGGCGCTGCCGAAGATGGTGTCCAGCGACTTCGGGAAGCTGGACGCGAGGCGCCAGCGGAGGGCGGCTTGTGCATGCACGGCAGGCGCGGCGCCGGCCGCCAGGACACCGGCAATGCCGGCGTGTTTGATGAGAGAGCGACGATCCATCGGTGGGTCCTTGTTGGTCTACGGCGCCTGTCGCGCCTGGGCGCCAGCGATGGAGAATGAACCGCTTGCGCCCGCACGCCATTTCAGGCAAATGGCATCGTATTGTAAACACCGCCCCCGCAAGGCCCCGCCGGTCGCAGGGCTTCCGGCGCGGCGGCTTCGCGGGCGACGCCCGCGGCCCGCCAGGCCTCACAGCTTCTGCGACTGCATGAAGCGGTCGAAGGTCGCCTCGGTAAAGCGGAACCAGAGGTTCTGGTCGGAGCGGAATCGCCGGTAATCCGCGTAGATCTTCCTCCATTGGTCGTTGCGGGCCGACAACTCGTCATAAAGCCGCATCGACTGGCGGAACGCCTGCGCCATGATGTCGGTGGGGAACGGTCGCAGCCGCGCCCCCGACGCCACCAGCTGCTTGAGCGCCAGCGGGTTCTTGACGTCGTACTTGGCCTGGGTCTCCACGTGCGCATAGGTGCTGGCCATCTCGACGTAGGCCTTGTACTCGGGCGACAGCGCCTGGAACGCCCTCAGGTTCACGTACAGATCCAGCTGCAGCCCGCCTTCCCACCAGCCGGGATAGTAGTAATAGGGCGCGACCTTGTTGAATCCGAGCTTCTGGTCGTCGTAGGGGCCGATCCACTCGGCCGCATCGATCTCGCCTTTCTCCAGGGCCTGGTAGATTTCCCCGCCGGGAATATTGAGCGGCACCCCGCCCAGCCGCTGGAGCACCATGCCGGCGAAGCCGCCGATGCGGAACTTCAGCCCCTTCAGGTCCTGCGCCGAGCGGATCTCCTGGCGCATCCAGCCGCCCATCTGCGCGCCGGTGTTGCCGCAGGGAAAGCTGGTCATGTCGTAGCGCGCGTAGAACTCGCGCATCAGCTTGCGGCCGTTGCCCTCGTACGTCCACGCGCTCATCTGCCGGCTGTTCAGGCCGAACGGGATCGCGCCGCCGATGGCGAAGGCTTCGTCCTTGTCGAAGAAGTAGTACGGCGCGGTGTGCGCGGCCTCCACCCGGCCCTGCTGCACGCCGTCGACGACGCCGAACGCGGGCATCAGTTCGCCCGCCGCGTGGACGGCGACCTCGAAGCGGCCCGCGGACAGCTCGCGCACCTTGCGCGCGAACACTTCGGCCGCGCCGTAGATGGTGTCCAGCGATTTCGGAAAGCTCGAAGCCAGACGCCAGCGCACGAGCGGCTGGGCGTGGACGGCCGGCGCCGTGCCGGCCGCCAGCACGCCGGCGAGCCCGGCCCGGGCCATGAGAGAGCGTCGATCCATGAGGCTCCAGCGCCGTTCAACGAGAGCGACGCGATGGCAACTGTAACCTTCCCCGGCCGGTTTACGGCCGGTTCCCCGCCGGACCGTCCGCGCGGCCTCAGCCTACGACCTTCAAGGCCGGCGGCGTGCGTTCCACGAAGTCCGCGAAGCGCTGGCGCACCGAGGCCTCGATGCCTGCCGCGTCCAGCCCCTGCAGGGCCAGCAGCTTGGCCGGGTCGCCATGCTCGATGAACCGGTCCGGCAGCCCGAGCTGCAGCACGGGCCGCGACACGCCGGCCGACTGCAATGCTTCGGCCACCGCGCTGCCCGCGCCGCCCATGACGCAGCCTTCTTCCACGGTGACGATCGCCTCGTGCCGCGCCGCGAGTTGCAGCAGCAGGTCGACATCGAGCGGCTTGGCCCAGCGCATGTTCGCCACCGTCGCATTGAGGCGCTCGCCCGCGGCGAGCGCGGGGTACAGCAGCGTGCCGAAGGCCAGGATGGCCACGCCGTGCGCGGCGCCGTCGGGCGCGCCGGCCCGCTGCCGCCGCAGCTCGCCCTTGCCGAACGGCAGGGCATGCAAGCCCGGCGCCACCGCCACGCCCACTCCGGCGCCGCGCGGATAGCGCACCGCGACCGGATGGTTCTGCTCGAAGGCCGACGTCAGCAGCCCGCGGCATTCGTTTTCGTCGGCCGGGCAGGCGATGCTCACATTGGGGATGCAACGCAGGTACGCGATGTCGTAGGCGCCCGCATGGGTGGCCCCGTCGGCGCCCACCACGCCGGCGCGGTCGAGCGCGAACACCACGGGCAGGTTCTGCAGCGCGACGTCGTGCACCAGCTGGTCATAGGCACGCTGCAGGAAGGTCGAATAGATCGCCACCACGGGCTTGAGCCCCTCGCAGGCCAGGCCCGCGGCGAAGGTGACCGCGTGCTGCTCGGCGATCCCCACGTCGAAGTAGCGCGCCGGAAAGCGCTGCTCGAACTCCACCAGCCCGGAGCCCTCGCGCATCGCCGGCGTGATGCCGATCAGCCGCGCGTCCTGCTGCGCCATGTCGCACAGCCACTGGCCGAACACCTGGGTGAAGGTCGGGCTGTGCGGGGCGGCCGGCTTGGTGAGCCCCACCGCGGGATCGAACTTGCCCGGCCCGTGGTAGGCCACCGGGTCGGCTTCGGCGAGCTTGTAGCCCTGCCCCTTGCGCGTGACCACGTGCAGGAACTGCGGACCCTGCAGGTGCTTGATGTTCTCCAGCGTGGGCACCAGCGATTCGAGGTCGTGCCCGTCGATCGGCCCGATGTAGTTGAAGCCGAATTTCTCGAACAGGGTGGCCGGCACCAGCAGGCCCTTGGCCTGTTCCTCGAAACGCTTGGCCAGCTCGAACAGCGGCGGCGCCACCTTGAGCACATTCTTGCCCACGCTCTTGGCGGCGGCGTAGAACTGGCCGCTCATGAGCTGGGCCAGGTAGCGGTTCAGCGCGCCCACCGGCGGGCTGATGGACATGTCGTTGTCGTTCAGGATCACCAGCAGGTCGCATTCGGCCACGCCGGCGTTGTTCAGGCCCTCGAAGGCCATGCCCGCGCTCATGGCGCCGTCGCCGATGATGGCCACCGCCTTGCGGTTCTCGCCCTTTTGCCGCGCCGCCACCGCCATGCCCAGCGCCGCGGCGATGCTGGTGGAGGAATGCGCGGTGCCGAAGGCGTCGTATTCACTCTCGCTGCGCTGGGGAAAGCCCGCCAGGCCGCCCAGTTGGCGCAGCGTGCCCATGCGGTCGCGCCGGCCGGTCAGCATCTTGTGCGGATAGGTCTGATGGCCCACGTCCCAGACCAGCCGGTCGTAGGGCGTGTTGAAGACGTAGTGCAGCGCGATGGTGAGTTCCACCGTGCCCAGGTTGGAGCTGAGGTGGCCGCCGGTGCGGGCCACGCTCTCCAGCAGGAAAGCGCGCAGCTCGTCCGCCAGCACCTTGAGCTGCGGGCGCGCCAGCTTGCGCAGCTGCGACGGATCGTCGATCGTTTCGAGCAGGGAAGGCATAACTTCGGGATTTCCTGTCAGGCGCCGCGGGCGCTTCGGGGGTGCTTCATTTCTCCCGGTCGACCACCATGATGGCCAGAGCGTGCAAAGCCCGTGTGTCGGCTAGGCCGGCGCAGGCCAGCGCCGCCAGCGCCTGCGACAGCAGCTCGCGCGCGAACGCCGAGGAGCGTTCCAGCCCGAGCAGGGACACGTAGGTCGGCTTGTCGTGCGCGGCATCCTTGCCGACGGTCTTGCCCAGCGTCTCGGAATCGGCCGTCACGTCCAGGATGTCGTCCACCACCTGGAACGCCAGTCCCAGGGCGGCCCCATAGGCCGCCAGGCCGGCGCGGGCGGCCGCGTCCGTGGCGCCGCAGGCCGCGCCCATCATCACGCTGGCCTGCAGCAGTGCACCGGTCTTGCGCCGGTGCATCTCGCGCAACTGGCTTTCGCCCAGCGTGCAGCCTACGCTCGCCAGGTCGATCGCCTGGCCCCCGGCCATTCCGGCGTGCCCCGCCGCGCGGGCCAGCAGCCGGCACAGCGCCGCCTGCACCGCCTGCGGCACCGCGTCCCCGTCGGGAGCGAGCAGCTCGAACGCCAGCGCCTGCAGCGCATCGCCGGCCAGCAAGGCCTGCGCCTGGCCGTACTTCACGTGCACGGTCGGCTTGCCGCGCCGCAGGACGTCGTTGTCCATGCAGGGCATGTCGTCATGGACCAGCGAATACGCGTGGATCAGCTCCACGGCGCAGGCCGCCCGCAGCGCCGCTTCCTCGTTGCCGTCCACCGCCTCGCAGGCCGCCAGCACCAGCAGGGGCCGCAGCCGCTTGCCGCCATCGAGCACGGCGTAGCGCATGGCCTCGCCCAGGCCGGCCGGTGCGTCGGCGACGACCCAGTCGGACAGCGCCCGCTCGACCCGCTCCAGGCGCTCGCCGCTCCAGGCGACCAGATCGAACTTCACTCTTGCGTCCACGGTTTGAGCGTCCCTTCGTCCAGAACCTTGATCTGGTTTTCCACCGCCTGCAGCTTGTCGCGGCAGAACTGCAGCAGCTGGGCGCCGCGCTGGTAGCCGGACAGCAGCTGCTCCAGCGGCAGTTGTCCCGACTCGATCAGGCCCACCAGCTGGTCCAGCTCTTCGAGCGCGGCCTCATAACTGGCCGGTGGATTGAAAGGGACCTGGGACATGGTGTGCGGCGGTAACAGAAAGCCTTCTATTTTAGGCTGTGGTGCCGCACGTCAGAGTGTGAGGTTTTCCGCTGGGCCGCGCGCGCGCATCCAATGCCCTTGCGGGGGCCCCTGGACAGACCCCCCGGGGTACAATTCGCATCCCTTCACCGCGGGCGCCGCCCGGTTCCCCGATTCCCCGTCGTTTCCCCGCGCCAATCCACGGAAAAAGCGCTTACCCTGCCCCTTCATAGGGGGAGGCCCTAAGTCAGGTCACCCATGTCTGATTTAAGTCTTCACATACAGCAGGCCGCAAGCCAATTACCGGTTTCCAGCTACTTCGACACGGCGCTGTTCCAGCGCGAAATGTCCACCCTCTTCCGGCGCGGCCCGCGCTACGTGGGGCACGAACTGGCGGTCCCCAACCCCGGCGACTACCACGCCCTCGCGCAGGAGGGCGGCGGGCGGGCGCTGCTGCGCACGGCGCGCGGCGTGGAGCTGATCTCCAATGTGTGCCGCCATCGCCAGGCCGTCATCCTCAAGGACCGCGGTTCGATCCAGGCCACCAGGTCCGCGGGCGGCAACATCGTCTGCCCGCTGCACCGCTGGACCTACAGCGGCGGCGGCAACGGCGCCCCCGCGGGCACGCTGCTGGGCGCCCCGCACTTTCCGCAGGACCCCTGCCTGGACCTGCACAACTACCCGCTGCAGCAGTGGAACGGGCTGCTGTTCGAAGGCGGGCCGGGCAGCGTCGACGTGCAGGCCGACCTGGCGGGCATGGGGCCGCGCGCCGACCTCGATTTCACCGGCATGGTGCTGGATCGCGTGGTGATGCACGAGTGCAACTACAA
>JAMPXR010000057.1 GCA_023701085.1 Ramlibacter sp.
CAGGCCGACGCGCTGGCGCGCGCGCGGGCGTTCGCGCAGCCCTTCATCGCCGGCGAAACGCTGGACACGGGACAGAACACGCTGGCCCACGCCGACGCCGTGGCGGCCATCCTCAAGTCCATGGGCGGGTCCGAAGCGATGCAGGCTGCCAGCTACCTGGTCTATGCCTGCCCGCACCTGAACAAGCCCCACGACGTGATCGCCAAGGCATTCGGCGAAAACTACGCGGCGCTGGCGGTCGAGACGACCAAGCTCGTTCGCGTGCAGCAGCAGACGCGCGCGGCGGAGGACTCGGCCCGGCTGGTGGACGACCCCAAGGTGCAGACCGAGAACGTGCGCAAGATGCTGCTGGCGTTCTCGCGCGACCTGCGCGTGGTGCTGCTGCGGCTGGCGTCGCGCCTGCAGACGCTGCGCTGGTACGCCGCGTCCAAGACCACCGCGCCGCCCAGCGTGGCGCGCGAGTCGCTCAATGTGTTCGCGCCGCTGGCCAACCGCCTGGGCATCTGGCAGCTCAAGTGGGAAATGGAGGATCTCGCGTTCCGGTTCCTGGAGCCGGACACCTACAAGCAGGTCGCGCGGCTGCTCGACGAGAAGCGTGCCGAGCGCGAGGAATACGTGGAGGGTCTGCGCGCGCGCCTGGAGGCCGAGCTGAAGGCCCAGGGCGTGCAGGCCAGCGTGCACGGCCGTCCCAAGCACATTTACAGCATCGTCAAGAAGATGCGCGGCAAGTCGCTGGACTTCGACCAGGTGTTCGACATCCGCGCGCTGCGGGTCATCGTTCCCCAGGTCAAGGACTGCTATGCGGCCCTGTCATGGGTGCACGAGCAGTTCACGCCCATCGTCGAGGAGTTCGACGACTACATCGCCAAGCCCAAGGCCAATGGCTACCAGTCGCTGCACACGATCGTGCGCGACGGCGCGGGGCGGCCGATCGAGATCCAGATCCGCACCCAGGCCATGCATGACCACGCCGAGCATGGCGTTGCCGCGCACTGGGCCTACAAGGAGGCGGGCGCCAAGGGCTACGCCGGCGTGTCGGCCAGCGGCGCATACGACGCCAAGATCGCGGTGCTGCGGCAACTGCTCGCCTGGGAACGCGACCTGGCGGGCTCTGGACAGGGGCTGTTCGAGGACCGCATCTACGTGCTGACACCGGACGCCGCCATCGTCGAACTGCCGCAGGGCGCCACGCCGGTCGATTTCGCCTACAGCGTGCACACGAACCTGGGCCATCGCTGCCGCGGGGCGCGGGTCGACGGCGCCATGGTGCCGCTGAACACGGCGCTGCACAACGGCCAGACCGTCGAGGTCATCGCGCTGAAGGAGGGCGGGCCTTCGCGCGACTGGCTCAACGCCGACCTGGGCTTCCTGGCCAGCCATCGCGCCCGGGCCAAGGTGCGCGCCTGGTTCAACGAGCAGGTCAAGCACGAGACGATCGCGCGGGGCCGCGAACTGGTGGAGAAACTGCTGCAGCGGGAAGGCAAGACCGCCACGAAGCTGGAGGACCTGGCGACCCAGCTCGGTTTCAAGTCGGCCGACGACCTGTTCGCCGTCGTGGGCAAGGACGAATACTCGCTGCGCAACATCGAGACCCTGCTGCGCCCGGCCGAGGCGCCGCTGCCGCAGGACGAATACCTGCTGCTGAAGAAGTCGCGCCACGGCGAGAAATCGCCCAAGGGCGGCGTGCTCGTCGTGGGCATCGATTCGCTGATGACGCAGCTGGCCAAGTGCTGCAAGCCGGCGCCGCCGGATGCGATCAGCGGCTTCGTCACGCGCGGCAAGGGCGTGAGCGTGCACCGCAGCGACTGCGGCAACCTGCGCGAACTGGCCGCGCGCGCGCCCGAACGCGTCATCCAGGTCCAGTGGGGCGCGCCCAAGTCCGACGGAGCGGTGTACCCGGTGGACGTGGCGGTGGAAGCGGCGGACCGGCAGGGCCTGCTGCGCGACATCTCGGAGCTGTTCGCCAAGGAGAAGATGAACGTCATCGGCGTGCAGACGCAGTCGGTGAAGGGCACCGCCTGGATGACGTTCACGGTGGAGATCACCGATTCGGCGCGCCTGAGCAAGGTGCTGGGCCTGCTCGGCGAAGTGCGCGGGGTGCGCTGGGCCAAGCGGCGGTGAAGCGGCTGTCGCGGGACCCGCCGGTCATCGGGCCGCGCAGGTCGAGCCTGCTACAATCGCCGCTCGAACACGAATTCAGGCGCGTAGCTCAGCTGGTTAGAGCACCACCTTGACATGGTGGGGGTCGTTGGTTCGAGTCCAATCGCGCCTACCAAATTCTCCCTCGGAAATCAACTGCTTAGCCGGCTCGCCTGACTTCTGGGAAGATTCCGGGGAAAGACCGATCAAGAGCATTTATGCCAAGGAGCATTCACGCCAAGCCCATTTCGGCGACGGCTGGCGCATGCTTGACATCGTACGGTCTGTCTCCGGCATCGAGCCGGCTCTGATAATTGCTGCGGAATATTATTCCTGAGTAATAGACGTGTTCGCGCATCAGCTGTTCAGCGCGCACGGCATCGCGTGCAATCACGGCTTCCGCGATGCGGTGGTGGTCGCCGTGCGAGCGCAGTATCGTGGCGTGATCGACCCAAAGGATGATTCGATCGGAAGCGAACGGGATGTTCTGAGCCTGCTCCGCGAACCGCGTCACCCACGGATTCCCGGATGCTTCGATCAGCGTGTCATGAATAGTCACGTTCATCTCCTGATACGCCTCGTGATCTTCGGGGCGTAGTTGGCCGCAGCCCAGAATACGGTCACCTTCGGCGAGGCCGGACTCTAGCGTGCGGGTCTGTTCTTCTGTCAAACCGCGTAGGGCGGCGCTTCGGCAAGCCAGTCCCTCCAGCACGGAACGCACCTCGTAGGCTGCGACGATCTCGTCGAGGACGAAGCGGCGAACCAAGTAGCCTCGCTTGGGCTGGTGATTGATCAAGCCTTCGGCAGCCAAGGTGTTCAGTGCCGCTCGCACGGGAGTGCGGGAGACGCCCAATTGCTCGGCGAGCGAAACCTCTTCCAGCCGCTCACCGGGCCGCGTCTGGCCGTGAAGAATCCAATTACGCAGCGTTTGGGTGACGTTTTGGGCCAGGGTCTGCATCGTGCAATAAATAGAGCGGCAACTCCCAGAAGTATATGGGCAATGACGAATCAAGTATCCATATATTCCGTATTAGCGCTCATATCAACGAAAAAAACTTTGACTAAGCGCCAGTATGTATACATAATGGCGCTCATCGCACCATCACTTCGCGAGGAAGGGATAGCCGAAATGGCCATTGGCAGCAACGAGAGCCGCGACGACTGGCTCGGCGTGAAAGACCGCGTATGCGTGATCACGGGTGCCGGCGGCGGTATCGGTGCCGAAATCGTCCGCCAACTACTGGAGGCGGGCGCCCGCGTGGCCTTGCTGGATCGCAACGAGCAGGGATTGGCCGCCGTGCTGGCAAGCCTGAAGTTCGGCCCCGGCCGAGCTATGGCCATTACCTGTGACGTGACCCGGCCAGCGTGCGTGCAAAGCGCGGCCGACCAGGTGAAAGCCGCGTGGGGTCCTGCCTCTGTGCTGGTGAACAACGCGGCGGCGCTGTACGCCGATGCGGTGATGGACATTGCCATCGACAGGTGGAACCAACTGCTGGCAGTAAACTTGTCGGGCTACCTGCTGTGCGCGCAGGCATTCGGCCGCCAGATGGTCGCCGGCGGCGGCGGCTGCATGGTGCACATGGCATCCATCGCGGCAACAATTCCACAGCCATACAGCGGCGCCTACAGTGTCAGTAAGGCGGGCGTGAAGATGCTTTCGCAACTCCTCGCAGTGGAACTCGGCGAGCACAGCGTCCGCAGCAACGTCGTTAGTCCCGCGATGATTCGTACACCGATGAGCGAACGGATCTATCAGGACCCTGCGGTGCGCGTGCGCCGGGAACAGATCGTGCCCGTAGGACGCATCAGCGCACCTGCCGATATCGTTGGTGCCGTCTTGTTCCTAGCGAGCGATCGCGCCAGCTACATCAGCGGGCAGGAGATCCTGGTTGATGGCGGCCTCAACCAAGCATGGCTGGGATTGATCCCCCGCCCGGGCTTCCAGAAGGAAGACGCGGCCGCATTTACCAACTGAGGTATTTCCCGCAGCACTTTCAAACCCGTCCATAGACCTAGAGGAGACATCCATGAAAAAGTTGAAGTCATTCATCATGGCGATCGCCGCCAGCGCGCTCGCCCTGTGCGCGGCGGCACAGAGTGATCCCGGCGTGACGGCCACCACCATTAAGATCGGCTTGTTCGGACCATTGTCCGGCAATTCGATGGCCTATGGCTTCGACGTGATGAACGCTGCGAAGATGTACTATGACAAGATCAACAAGGAAGGAGGCGTCAACGGGCGCAAGATCGAGCTAGTAGTGGAGGACGACCGTTGCAACGCCAACGACCTGCTTGCCGCGGTCAAGAAGCTCACCGAGCAGGACAAGGTCTTCCTGCTGAACGGCGGCTCCTGCTCCAGCGCCGTCGTCGGCGCGCGTGAGTACGTCGAGCGAGCCCAGGTACCGCTGGTGATGCTCAATGCGTCCGGCGACAGCGCTCTGTATCCCCCTTCCAAATACATCTGGGGCGCCTTCTCGATCTCGCAGCGCGCGGTGGGCGGCTCGATGGTCCAGTTTGCGGCCGAGCACCTGAAGGCCAAGAAGATCGGCTACGTCAACCACGACGATGCATACGGCGGCTGGAACCTGGAGGCGGCTGAATTCCAGTCCAAGCAGCTTGGCACGAGCCTGCAGCTGCAGTCCATCAACCCGAACATCACGGATGTGACGGCTCCGATGCTGAAGATCCGTGCCGCCAATCCGGACGTGCTCCTGATCACGACCTACGCCCGGCCGGTGGCCCTTCTGATCAAGAAAGCGCATGAACTCGGCTGGAACAAGCCGATCGTGGTTGCCGTCAACGGCACCGCGGACCTGAAGCAGCTGGTGGAGAACGTCGGCAGCAAGGAAGCGTTCAAGAACGTGTACCTGCAGGAAGTGATGCTAGACGTGGCGGGAGGCCCCAAGCTGAAATGGGTGTACGACATGTACAAGGACTACTACCCCGAGCTGGCGGCTAAGCCCGGTTATCCGCAGACCTACATGCCCTACGGCATTCCCTCGGCGATGACCGTGGTCAACGCCCTGAAGGCCGCCGGCCCGCAACTGACGCGCGAGAAGTTCCTCAAGGCGCTGGCGCAGACCAAGTTCGACTCGAAGGTCATGGCCGGGCCGATCGAGCTGACGGAGACCGACCACGCCGGCCAGAAGTCCGCCATCTACCTGAAGTTCGACGGCGAGAACAAGACGGTCGTGCCCGGCTCGTACCGCAGCACCTGGAAGTACGAACCCAAGTAAACCTCCGGCTCCCCAGCGCGCGGGCCGCAAGGCCGCGCGACGGCGCCGCGCATCATGACCCTCAGTGACATCTGGCTGTTCCTGCAGCAAGGAATCCTGTCCGGCCTGGTTACGGGCAGCGTCTATGCGCTGCTGGCCCTGGCCATCGTGGCGATCTTCAAGACCACCGACGTGCCCAATTTCGCCCAGGGCGAGATGTTCATGATCGCCGGCTACATCGCGTTGAGCCTGCTGCTGCTGGGGCATTTCCCCTATGCCGCGGTGATCGTACTCACCCTGGTCGCAACGGCGCTCGGCGGCGCGCTGTTCCAGCGCGTGGTGATGGAGCGTGTCTCCGGCTCGCGCGGCGTGGGCGTGCAGATGGTGATCGCCACGCTCGGGCTTGCCTACCTGCTGAAGGGGCTAGTGCGCCAGACCGGCCTTGGCGACACGCCGCGCTCCCTTCCTTCGATGATTTCGAATGAGCCCGTGCTAATCGGTGATGCAGCACTCACCCGGCTCGACGTTGGCATCTTCATCGTCGCGATGGTGGTGATGGTGCTGATCTACCTGATGTTCACCCACACCCGCATCGGCAAGGCCATGCGCGCGGTGGGCATGAATCCGCGGGCCGCGCAGATCGTCGGCATTCGCCTGTCCCGCATCCGCATGCTGGTCTGGGCCATGTCCGGCCTGATCTCCGCGGTGGCGGCGCTGCTGATCACTCCCAAGGTGCTGGTCACCCCGGACATCGCGCACATCGCCATCCTGGCGTACGCCGCGGCCATCGTCGGCGGATTCACCAGCCTGCCGGGCGCGGTCCTCGGCGGCCTCATCATCGGCGTGGTGGAAAACATGGTCGGCCTGTTCATCTCGACCAACGCGATTGTGGTCGCGCCATTCGTGGCCATCCTCGTCACACTCATCGTGCGGCCGCAAGGGCTGCTCGGTGGCCAGCTGCAGGTGAAGAAGGTATGAAGAAACCCGATCTCGACGGCACGGCCCTGCTGGTGCTGGCGGCTGTGCTGTGCGTGCTGCCGTTCACGGTCACCGGCTACGTGCTGTATGTGGTGAACCTGCTGATGGTGTTCGTCGTGCTGGCGCTGGGCATGCACGTCGTGATCGGCGAAGCCGGGCAGTTCGCGCTGTCGCACACGGCGTTCTACGGTATCGGCATCTATACGGCCGGATTGATGAACACGCACTGGCACGCGCCCTTCCTGCTGTCGATCCTGACCGGCGGGCTGCTGTCGGCGGTGCTGGGCTATGTGATAGGGTTCCTTGCGCTGCGCATGCGCGACATCTACCTGGCGCTGGCCACCTTCGCCTTCGGCGAGGCAATGCAGTGGGTGTTCCTCAATTGGGACAAGGTGACCGGCGGCTCCAACGGCATGCGCATGCAACCGGCCGAACTGCTGGGGCTGAAGCTCACGAACGACCTGCAGGCCTACCCCTTCGTGATCGCGCTGACCACAGTGATGCTCTGGATTACGGTGCTGCTGTCGCGTTCGCAATTCGGCTCCGCGCTGCGTGCGGTGCGGGAGAGCGACGTCGCGGCCACGGCCATAGGCGTCAACGCGCGCGCCATGAAGCAGTCGGCCTTCGCGATCTCGGCCGCATTCGCCGGCGTGGCAGGCGGCATGTACACCCTGTTCGTGTCGTTCATCCATCCGGAAAGCCTCGGCTTCCAGACGACCATCCTGGTGCTGACGATGGTCGTCGTGGGCGGCATCGGCTCGATCCGCGGGGCGGTCGCGGGCGCAATCGTTTTCGGCATCATCTCGGAGCTGCTACGCCAGGCGCTGTCGATCCAGGAAATTATCTACGGCGCCATCCTCATGGGCTTCATGATGTTCCGGCCTCGTGGCCTGTTCGCCGAGCGCAAGAAGCGCGTACCGCACGCCGACTGTGGCATACCTGCGGAGACGTCGCAGCATTCATTTTCGCAGTCGGAAGCGCATCGCAACGAAGTCCTTCGCAGCGCCGCCGCCCCCCACCTGGGTGCACATGACCGCACAGTTCGCCGGAGTCACACATGACGGCACCTTTTCTCGACGTGCGGGGCATCACGGTCGCCTTCGGTGGTCTGACGGCGGTAAACGACCTGTCGTTCCAGGTCGAGAAGGGAACGATCCATGCCCTGATCGGGCCGAACGGCGCGGGCAAGTCCACCGTATTCAACTGCATCTCGCGCTATTACCGTCCGTCGCACGGCAGCATCCTGCTGGACGGCCAGGACGTGAGCCGGGCGCGGGCCGACCGCATGGCCGGATTCGGCGTAGCGCGCACCTTCCAGAACCTGGAGCTGTTCGGCGAGCTGAGCGTGTACGAGAACGTCCTGCTTGGCTGCTACTCGCACAGCGCCGGCGGCCTCGGCCGCCTGCTGCGCCGCCCCGACGGCGAGACGCGCGATCTGGTGGACAGCCTGATCGAGCGGGTCGGGCTCGCCCACGAGCGCGACACGATCGCGGGCGAGCTGGACTTCGGCCACCAGAAGCTGCTCGAGCTCGCCCGGGCGCTGGCGGTCAAGCCGCGCCTGCTTCTGCTGGACGAGCCGGCCGCCGGGCTGCGCAATCGCGACATCGAGACGCTGGACCGCCTGCTGACCGAGCTCGCAAGCCGCGATGGCATCACGGTGCTGCTGGTCGAACACGTGATGCAGCTGGTGATGTCGATTTCCGACCGGATCACCGTAATGTCCTTCGGCCAGAAGATCGCCGAAGGCACGGCGCAGGAGGTGAGCAGCAATCCCCACGTGATCGAAGCCTACCTCGGCAAGGGAGCGGCCAATGAGTGACAACCTGCTGCAGGTACGCGGCCTCAGCGCCTCGTACGGCCCGATCCAGGCGCTTCACGATGTCTCGCTCGACGTGCCGCGCGGCTCCATCGTGGCGCTGCTTGGCAGCAACGGCGCGGGCAAGAGCACGACGCTGAACGCGATTTCGCGGCTGATCGAGCCGTCGGCCGGCGACATCCGTTTCGATGGCGAGCCGATCCGACGGCTGCATTCCGACGACATCGTGCGCCGGGGCCTCGTGCAGGTACCCGAGGGCCGACAGGTGTTCAAGGACATGAGCGTGCGCGAGAACCTCGAGCTGGGTGCGTACGTGCGTAGCAGCCGTAGTGAGGTCGCGGAGGACATCGATCGGGTGTGCACGACCTTCCCGCGGCTGCGGGAACGCGCCGAGCAGCGTGCCACGACCCTGTCCGGCGGCGAGCAGCAGATGCTGGCGATTGCCCGGGCGCTGATGTCGCGGCCGCGCATGATCCTGCTAGACGAACCCTCCATGGGACTTTCGCCGCTGCTGGTGGAGCAGATCTTCGAAACGATCCAGCGCCTCAATCGCGAGCAGGGGCTCACGATTCTGCTGGTCGAACAGGATGTACGGCTGGCCCTCAAGGCCTCGAACTACGCCTACATCCTCGAAAACGGGGAAGTCAGCCTGCACGGACCGTCGGGCCAGCTGTTGAACGATCCGGCCGTGCGCCGCGCCTACCTGGGCATGTGAACGAGATGAGTACCAGCAAGCCGATGGCATTGGTCACTGGCGGCGCCAGTGGCATGGGTCTGGCTACGGTCGAACGGCTGGCGCGCGACGGCTTTTCCGTGGCGATGGTCGACCGCGTGCGGGAACTGGCCGAGCGCGAGGCCGGGCGGCTGCGGGAGTGGGGGCTCGATGTGCAGGTGCGCGTCGTGGACCTCACGGACGAGGCGGCGGTGCGCGCCATGGTGCAGGCGCTGCCCCCGCTCACGGCGCTGGTCAACAACGCCGGCGTGTTCGACGAGCGGAAATTCACCGAGGTGTCGAGCGATGATTTCCGCCGTGCCTACGAGATCAACCTGATCGCGGCCGCCACCCTGACGCAGGAAGTCGCCAGCAGGATGCCGGACGGCGGCCGGATCGTGAACATCGCCTCGCGCGCCTATCTCGGCGCCCGCAACCATCCTCACTACGTTGCATCGAAGGCAGCGATCGTCGGCTACACGCGGGCCTGCGCGATGGAGCTCGCGCCGCGCGGCATCCTGGTCAACGCCATCGCGCCCGGCCTGATCGAGACGCCGCTGCTGCGCGCGCTCACGCCCGAGCGGCTGGCCGCGCAGCTGGCGCTGCAGCCCACCGGCAAGGCCGGCCGGCCGGAGGACATCGCCCAGGCCGTGTCCTTCCTGGTGTCGCCGCAGACCGGGTTCATCACGGGGCAGGTGCTGTTCGTCGACGGCGGCAAGTCCCTGGGCGGGTCCGGCGCCTGAGAAAGCCTGGCCTCACTCGCCGCCCGCGCGCGAGGGCGGCTGCTGCACTTTGCTCAGGATACGGCGGGCCGGCTCGCTTCCATCCAGCAGGCGGTTGGTGCGTTTCATCACGCGCCAGCCCTTGCCCTCGAAGCGCCGAAGTTCCCAACGTGACGCTGTCAGGCGTACCAGCACGAACTGCCCGTCCCGGCGTGTGAACAGCGTGCCGTAGTGCGTGGCCGTGGCGCGGTCGCCTTCGATCACGACGTGCGGGGCGGTACACGCGTGGGCCGATCCGTTGCGGAC
>JAMPXR010000058.1 GCA_023701085.1 Ramlibacter sp.
GACCCGGCCGTGGACGCCAGCCTGGCCGCACCCTTGCTGGAGCTGCGCGGGCGCGCCGACGCAAGTGCCGCATCGGCGTGGTCCGTGCGCGATGCGTCCGCCAGCCTGAAGGGCCGCCTGCGCGATGCGCGCCTGGCAGCCCGAGGCCAGGCCCGGCAGGGTCAACGCCAGCTCGGTCTGGACCTCTCAGGCCGAGCCGGCCGCGAACCGCCGCACGCGCGCGCGCCGGCGCTCTGGCGAGCGCAGGTGACGAACCTCGCCGTCTCCGCGCAGGACCCGGCGATCAGCGCGGGGACATGGCGGCTGGTGTCGCAGCGTCCTTTCGGCCTGCGCTGGTCGGCCGGCGCGCGCCGGCTGGACGTGGACGCCGGCCAGGCCCTGCTGGCGGCGCCCGGCGTGTCCGCGGTCACGCCGCCGTCGCAGGCGGTCCTGGCCTGGGACCCGCTGCGCTGGGGCGGCGGCGAGCTTCACACGGCCGGCCGCCTCACGGGCCTGCCCATGGCCTGGATCGAGCTGGTCGGCGGGCCGCAAGCCGCCGGCTCCGCGTTTTCGGGCGATATGGTGTTCGATGCGCAATGGGACGCGCGGCTGGGGCGCACGGTCAGGATCGATGCGTCGCTCGCCCGCAGCCACGGCGACATCACGGTGCTGGCCGAAACGGCGCAAGGCGCTTCCTCGCGCGTGACGGCGGGCGTGCGTGAGGCGCGCGTGACCCTGGCGAGCCAGGGCGAGCAGCTCACCCTGAGCTTGCGCTGGAACAGCGAACGCGCGGGCGTGGCCGACGGCACGCTGGTGACGCGGCTGGCTGCCGGCGGTGCGGCCGGTTGGCACTGGCCCGACAGCGCGCCTGTCGAAGGCAGCCTGCGCGCGCAATTGCCGCGCATCGGCGTCTGGTCGCTGCTGGCGCCTCCGGGATGGCGCCTGCGCGGATCGCTCTTGGCCGACGTGAAGATCGCCGGAACCCGCGGCGCCCCCCTTCTGGCCGGCAGCATCGCCGCCGACGACCTGGCGCTGCGTTCGGTGGTGGACGGCGTCGAGCTGCGCGATGGCCGCCTGCGCGCCTCGCTGCAGGGCAACCGCCTGCGGGTCACCGAGTTCAGCTTGCACGGCTCGGGCGAGCGCGATGCCGGGGGCACCCTGATGGCCAGCGGCGAGGCGGCGTGGGTCGACGGCGGTCCGCGCGTGCTGGCCACGGCGCGCTTGATGAAGCTGCGCGCGAGCATCCGGTCCGACCGCCAGCTCACGGTCTCGGGCAACCTGGCGGCACGGCTGGACACATCGGGCGCCACGGTTTCGGGGCGGTTGCGCGTCGACCGTGCGCTGATCGTGCTGCCCGACGAGAACAAGCCGAAGCTCGGCGAGGATGTGGTGGTGCGCGGCGCGCCCGCCGGCGCCCTGGCCGGGCCGCGCGCGCCCGACCCCGGGCCGCCGCGCGCCTCCGCGCGCCCTCTGACGCTGGCGGTGGACCTGGATCTGGGCGACGATTTCCAGGTCCGGGGACGCGGCCTGCAGACCCGCCTGCGCGGCACGCTCGCGCTGTCGGGCCAGTCGATCGCGGCGCCGCGCCTGGTCGGCACCATCAGCGCGGCGGGCGGCGAGTACCGTGCCTACAGCCAGCGCCTGGACGTCGAGCGCGGCCTGCTGCGATTCGCCGGCCGCGTCGACGATCCGAACCTGGACATCCTGGCGATCCGGCCCAACCTCGTGCAGCGGGTCGGCGTCCTGATCACAGGCAGCGCGCAGGCGCCCTTCGTGCGCCTGTACGCCGAGCCCGACCTGCCCGACGCCGAAAAACTCGCGTGGCTGGTCACCGGCCGCGCGGCGCCCAGCGGTGGCGCCGAGGCCGCGCTGGTGCAGCAGGCGGCGCTGGCACTGCTGTCCAGCCGGCGCTCGGGCTCGCGCGGGCTGGCCGGATCGCTGGGGCTGGATGAGCTGTCGGTGCGGCGCGACAGCAGCGAAGGCGCCGTCGTCACGCTGGGCAAGCGCTTCGCCCGCGATTTCTACGCGTCCTACGAACGCAGCCTGTCGGGGGCGCTGGGCACGCTGTATATCTTCTACGACGTGTCGCGCCGCCTCACCGTACGGGCGCAGGCGGGCGAACGCGCCGGGGTGGACCTGATCTACACCTTCACTTTCGATTGAAGCCCGTCACCGTTCGCTGGCATGATGGATGGGTTTGCACCCGGCCGCCGCAACATGACCGAACCCGTTTCTCCCACCCCGGCACCCGTCCAGCCCCCTTCGGCGGCGGGCGGGTCCCCTCCCGCCAGATCCCGGCCACGGGGCCGGCGCAATGCGCCCGTCCGCCCGCCCCAGGGCGATCCGGTGCAGCGCCGGCCCGAAGGCGCGCCGCGCGCGCTGCGCAGCAGCCCCACGCTGGAGAAGCTGGCGCAGCTCTATCCGCGGCTGTTCGGCGAGGTGTTCCTGCCGCTCAAGCGCGGGATCTTCCAGGACCTGCTGGCGGCCCATGGCGACGCGATCACGCGGGAAGAACTGAAGGAGGCGCTGGCGCTGCACACGCGCACCACCCGCTACCTGACGGCCATCGCCGCCGGCCAGCCGCGGCACGATCTGCAGGGGCAGGCGGTCGAGGCGACGGCGCCCGAGCACGTCTACCAGGCGCTGCTGGAAGTGTTCCGCCGGCGCGGCACCCGAGGCGGCGAAGACCAGCGGCCCAAGCTGCGCGAACGCATCGTGCAGGCGCTGGAAGCGTCGGGGCTGTCGCCCGTCGAATATGCGCAGCTCGTGCGCGGCCGGGACGAGGCGGCCAATGCGCTGCTGGAGGAAGCCATGGCGGAAGCAGCCGCGCGCAACGCCCGCGGCGAGGCGCTGCTGCGGGCCTTCGAAGCCGGCGGCCAAACGGTGGAGGCCTTCGCCGAGATGTACGGCATGGACCCGCGCGCGGCGGCCCGCGCCCTGGAGCGCGCGCGCCGCATGCGCAAGTGAGCCCGGCGCAGCGCCGCCGTGTGGCGATCCGGCGGCGGCCGGAGCCGGTGCCCGCAGCCCCATAATCGGGGCCACTCAAAGAAAAATCCCGCGCGGAGACCCTCATGTCCTTGGCCGGCATTCCCCTCGATTTCATCCTGTTCGCCCTCACGCTGCTGGGTGTCGCGCTGTTCCATCACCACACGCTGGGCGTGGCGCTCACCGGCCTGGCCGTGATCACCGCCTACAAGCTGGGCTTCGGGGACTTTTCGGGGGTGACGGGCCTGGCCGGGCTGGCGGGCCTGTGGCGCCACGAGTGGGTGACGCTGGCCAACCTGCTGGGCCTGCTGCTGGGATTCGCGCTGCTGGCGGACCACTTCGAGCGCAGCGGCCTGCCCACCCTGCTGCCCCATATCCTGCCCGACGACTGGAAGGGCGGCTTCGTCCTGCTGCTCATCGTGTTCGTGCTCTCGAGCTTCCTGGACAACATCGCCGCCGCGATGATAGGCGGCACCATGGCCGGCGTGCTGTACCGCAAACGCGTACACATCGGTTTCCTGGCCGCGATCGTGGCGGCCAGCAACGCGGGCGGCTCGGGCAGCGTGGTGGGCGACACCACGACGACCATGATGTGGATCGCGGGCGTGCCGGCCGCGCAGGTGCTGGATGCCTACCTGGCGGCCGTGGCGGCCACCCTCATCTTCGCATTCTTCGCCTCGCGCCAGCAGCACGCGCTGCAGCCGATCATGAAGGACGACCCGGTCAACGCCTTCTTCGATGGGCAACGGCTGACCATCGTCGCCATCATCCTGTTGGCCGCGATCGGCGCGAACATCTTCTTCAACCTGCGCGATCCCGCGGTGCTCAACCACTTTCCCGTGATCGGCACCGCCGTGTGGGTGGCGCTGCTGGCCACCGCGTTGTGGCGCCGCCCGACGTGGAACCTGCTGCCCGCGGCGTTGCGCGGCAGCATCTTCCTGCTGTCGCTGGTGATGTGCGCGGCCATGATGCCGGTGCAGCACCTACCGGCGGCGTCCTGGCAGACGGCGTTCGGCCTGGGCTTCGTCAGCGCGGTGTTCGACAACATCCCGCTCACCGCGCTGGCGCTGCGCCAGGGCGGCTACGACTGGGGATTCCTGGCCTACGCCGTGGGCTTCGGCGGCTCGATGATCTGGTTCGGCTCGTCGGCCGGCGTCGCGCTGTCCAACATGTACCCGCAGGCGCGCTCGGTGGGCGCATGGCTCAAGGGCGGCTGGCACGTGACCGTCGCGTACGTGGTCGGCTTCTTCGTCTTGCTGGGCGTGCTGGGCTGGCACGCCGATGCGCCGCGGACCGGCACCGCGCAGCGCTCCGCCGCGCAGCCCGCCACGCTGCAGCAGCCGGCCGCGGCCAAGCACTGATCCGGCCAGTGCCGCCGACCCCGGCTTTGCGGCCAAGGCGCTGCCTGCGCGGGGGCGATGCTGCCTCCCCTACAATTCGAGCCCTTATCTCCAGACGACGAAAGCAGTCCATGAGCGTTTACGACAAGCTGAAAGAACTGGGCATCTCGCTGCCGCCGGTCGCCACGCCCGCCGCGGCCTACGTGCCGTTCGTGCGCACCGGCAACCTGGTGTTCCTGTCCGGACACATCGCCAAGAAAGACGGCAAGCCCTGGGTCGGCCAGCTCGGCCGGACCATGCAGACCGAAGAAGGCAAAGCCGCCGCCCGCGCGATCGCGATCGACCTGCTGGGCACCTTGCATGCGGCCGTGGGCGACCTGGACAAGGTCAAGCGCGTCGTCAAGCTGCTGGGCCTGGTGAATTCGACCGGGGACTTCACCGAGCACCATCTCGTGGTCAACGGCGCCAGCGAGCTGCTGGGCCAGGTGTTCGGCGACAAAGGCGCGCACGCGCGCAGCGCCTTCGGCGTGGCGCAGATCCCGACCGGCGCCTGCGTGGAGATCGAGCTGATCGCGGAAATTTAGGCCGGCGCCCTCGTCAGCCCTTGTACCCTTCCCTGAGCTGGCGCTTGAGCACCTTCCCGATATCGCTGCGCGGCAGCTCGGCGATGTAGCGCACATCCGCCAGCCGCTGCGTCTTGCCCAGTTGCGCATTGGCCCAGGCGCGCAACTCCTCCGGGCGCGGCGCATCGGGGGCCGGGACCACGAACGCCACCGGGGTTTCGCCCCACTCCCGCGACGGCACGCCCACGACCGCCGCGTCGGCCACGCCGGCGTGCTGCCGCAGCACGGCTTCGAGATCGCTGGGATAGATGTTGAACCCGCCGGAAATCACCATGTCCTTGCGCCGGTCCATCAGCGTGAGAAAACCCTGGGCGTCGAAGCGGCCCACGTCGCCGGTACGGATGTAGCGCCGGCCCGCGGCGTCGTGCCACTGCGCCTCGCGCGTGAGGGCGGGCTGCTTGTGGTAGCCCGTCATCATCGCGGCCGAGCGGCCCACCACTTCGCCGACGCCGCCCGGCGGCAGTTCGCGGCCGTCCTCGCCGATGACGCGGATGTCATGTCCCTCCGCCGGCTTGCCGACGGTGTGCAGCTTGTCGGGATGGTTGTGCGCCTCCAGGATGCAGGTACCGCCGCCTTCGGTCATCCCGAAGAACTCGACCAGACCGCCCGGCCAGCGCTTGAGGATGTCGGCCTTCAGGTCGGCGTGGAAGGGCGCGCTGGTGCAGAACTTCATCTCGAAGGACGAAAGGTCGTAACGGTCGAAGTCCGCCAGCGCCATGATGCGCCGGTATTGCACGGGCACCAGCATCGTGTGCGTGGCGCGCACCTTTTCCGCCAGTGCGACATAGGTGGCGGCGTCGAACTTCGGCGGCGCCAGCACCACGCAGCCGCCCTTGGCGAGCGCCGGGAAAAAACTGACCAGCGTCGTGTTGGAACACAGCGAGGTCGCGAGCAGCGTCACCGAGTCAGGCGCGTAGCCGTAGTTGTCGGAGCGCGCCACGTGCATCCAGCGCATCATGTGCGGCTGCACGATGCCCTTGGGGGTGCCGGTCGTGCCCGACGAATAGATGATGTTGAAGGGCCAGTCCGGCTGCACGGTGACAGGCGCGGGACGGGATCCTACGGGCGCCAGCCATTGCTCGAACGACGGCCGCGCCGATGCGTCGAGGGAAATGCGCCGTGCCGGGCTGTCGAACCCCGGCACGCCGCGATCGATGAAGAAAAGGCGCGCTGCGCAGTCGGCGAGCATGCCCGCGAGCTGCGCGGCTGAAGACTGGATCGCCAGCGGCACGGCCGCCGCGCCGACACGCAAGGCGCCGAGGAATACCGCCACGTACTCCAGCGAGTTGGAGCCGCAGATCGCGACGCTGTCGCGCGGCTCCACGCCGTCGCGCTGCAGCGAAGCCGCCACCCGATCCACCATCGCATCCAGCTGCGCCCACGTGACGCTGCGCTCGCCCTGCACCAGGGCGCGCTGGTGCGGCCGGGTCAGCGCGTGTTCGCGCACGAGGTCGGCGATGGTGCGAAACGGCGGCGCGGCGGCTGCCACCGGTGGCGGGGACGGCCGGGAGGCTTGGGGCGTGGCAGGGGACAGCATGCGGCGTATCTTAATGAGGCGTCGCGGGGTTTCGACGGATGCCGGGCGGCCTGTTGGAGCCCAGAGCCGCGCACCCCGCATCCCCGGCCGTCCTGGACCGAGCGGTGCACTTGCTTGAGCAGAGCGGCAAAAAGGTGCCGCCCGAGATGCTTGACTCGATTCGAAGCATTCGTCTGCGGCATTGGATCTACCTGCGCGACACAACGACATACTCGGTGTTCATCAGCCACACCCTTATCGTCATCGCTCCCGCAGCTCGCCCTTCACTTCCGGTGGCCATAGACACGGCAAAGCTCGCATCGTTCTCGGCGGGAATCTGGTCACCTCTTACCGGGCGCGAGGCCGTCGATTCACTTCAGAAGTCGATCACCGCTACGCTGGGCAAGAAGGCGCCAACGGCTGACCTGTTGAAGCTTCAGCGCGAAGCAGCGCGTCAGACGGTGACTGAATTCGTCCAGAAGTGGGTTGTCCAGCAACCAAGGTGGCAAGGCAAGAAGAGCCCGACAATTTTTGTGTTCTTCGAGGATGAGCCGCTCGGCCAACGCGCTGCGCCGCTACTCGCAGAGCCCCCTGAAACTGGGGCCTGACTTCGCGCCCGCAGATCATCGTGCCCTCCCTCCCAAAGACTTGCAGGTCCCAGCCATCGCCGAAAACCCCGCGCTTCCGCATGCGCTCGATCACGATCCACGATGCGTTCAAGGATTACGACGCCGTCATGTACCGGCGCTTCCCGCTGTAATACGACCCGCTGTACTGGGGCGCGGCTTTCCCCCTGGGCATGTATGCGGCCCACGAGATGGTCGCTGCCCTGGATCTTGACTTTCTTGCGTTCATGCCGCCGTTCTTTCTCTACCTCGGCCTGGTCGCTTGGGCCACCGCCAGCACCGGATTTATCGTGGACCTGCTGCGCCGCTTGAGCGCATTACCGTCTCTGCATCGGACTGACGTCAAATGATCATCGGGGTTGCTGAGTGTTCGCGGCCGATTCGGTCGGCAGGCCGGCATCGACCCAGCCGGAGAACCCGCCTGCCAGGACGCGCACCGGCAGTCCGCGTTGCCGCAACTTGAGGGCGGCGTGTGCGGCCGTGGCGTCGTCCGGGCAGTCGCAGTAGGTCACGAGCTCCGCCCCGGAGGCCAGTGCCGACAGCGCCTCGAAGGCGTCGCTTCCCGGTGGCGCCTGCACGGCGCCTGGAATGCGTGCGTCCGGGGTGGCCGGCAGGCCCCGCACGTCGACCACCACCACCGGGTCGCCGCGCTCGATCATCGCCGACAGCAGGTCACGATGGATCCTGGGCGCCTTGCCCGCTGCACGGGCGATCAGCATGCGCCGCAGGATCAGCCAGCCGACGTAGAGGGCCAATGCCCCCACCAGGAAAGGCAGCGCGGCGCGGCCCATCTCCTGCAGCCAGCCAATGAGTTGCGCGACCTGCCGGTGGAACAGCAGCCCCAGGGCCATGCCGCCGCCTGTCCAGAGCACCGTGCCCGAGAGGTTGAGCATGGCAAAGCTGGACGGACGCATCCCCAGCGCTCCCGCCAGCGGGGGCGCGAGGCCCGCCACGCCGGGGATGAATTTCGCGAGCAGCACCGTGAGCGCACCGCGCCGCTCGAAGCTGACTTCGCTCCTGCGGATGCAGGTCCCGGGCGAAATGGAGATGCGGCACACAAGCCCCAGCATCCTGCGGCCGTAGCGGCGGCCCGCGAAGAACCAGGCGGTGTCGGCCAACATCGACGCCAGTGTGGCGGCGGCCAGGGCCATCAGGGCGAACCTCCCGTCGCGCGCGCCCTGGGCGCCGACCAGCAGCAAAAAGGGCAGCCCGGGCACCGGAATGCCCATGCGCTTGAGGAACAGGGCGACGGACACGGCGAGGATGCCGTGTGCCTGGAGGACGGCCCCAAGGTCGTCGACGGTCGTGATCATGGATAGGAGAACAGGCGGCCGATCCCGTGCCGCTCAACGCGGCGAAGACTGCCGCATGAGCGGCTACGGCGCGCTCACCTTTGTCCACGCCATCCTACAACGACGGTGGGTTGCCGCAGGGGCACCACGGAGGACCGACCGAAATCGTGCATGCGGCGAGTATCCTGGCGAGCGTCGCCCTGCTTCTTGCCGCCTGGGGCGTGTTCGTCTACCTCAAGCGCTTTTCCGAGGAACTGGCGCCTGAGAAGTGGGCCGAGGCCAAGCGCAAAGACAAGAAGCTGAAACAGGCCCTCGCCGCCCGTCACTCCACCCGCTCGACCCCCGTCGGCTTGAACCCCAGGTCGGCGACCTTGCCTTTCTTGCCTCGATGCACTTTCGCGTTGTTCAGCGAGCGGATCTCCAGCGTCTCCTCGCGCTCCTTGCCGCCCCGCCCGACACCGGAAATCCTCACGCTGCGGGTGTAGGCCGCCGCGCCCGCGAGCGTGTCCTTGGCGTCCAGGTCGATCAGCATCAGGCCGCGCCCGCCATTGGCCATGGGCTTGAGCTCGCCGATTTCGAAGGTCAGGATGCGACCGCCGCTGGAGGCGCAGGCGACATGCGTGGCGGGCGCCTGCGGCGGTACGTTCGCCGGCGAGGGACGGCACACGGATTCGCCGCTGCCGCAGCTGATGAACGCCTTGCCGCCGCGCACGCGCGACATCATGTTCTCCACGGTCGCCAGGAAGCCGTAGCCGCCCGAGCTGCTGAGCAACAGCCAGCTGGCGGCCGCGCCGGCGAAGTAATGCTGCAGGTGCGTGCCCGGCTCCAGGTCGATCAGCGTGGTCACGGGTTGGCCGTCGCCGCGCGCGCCGGGCAGCAGGGACACGGGCACGGTGTAGACGCGCCCGTTGCTGCCGAACGCGAGCAAGGTGTCGACGGTGCGGCATTCGAAGACGCCGTACAGGCCGTCGCCGGCCTTGAAAGCGAAGCTGGCGGCTTCGTGGCCGTGGCCCTGGCGCGCCCGCACCCAGCCTTTTTGCGAGACGACCACTGTCACCGGCTCGTCGAGCACCCTGATCTCGGCGACCGCCCTTCGTTCGGCCTGGATCAGGCTGCGCCGCGGGTCGGCGAACAGTTTCGCGTCCTGTTCGATCTCCTTGACCATCAGCCGCCGCAAGGCGGCCGGGCTGCCCAGGATCTCGTCGAGCTTTTTCTGGTCCTCGCGCAGGTCCTTGAGCTCCTGCTCGATCCGGATCGCCTCCAGCCGCGCCAACTGGCGCAGCCGGATTTCCAGGATGTCCTCGGCCTGGCGATCGCTCAGCGCGAAGCGCGCGATGAGGGCCGCCTTGGGTTCGTCGCTGCCGCGGATGATCGCGATGACTTCATCGATGTTGAGCAGCACCAGCTGCCGGCCTTCGAGGATGTGGATCCGGTCCAGCACCTTGCGCAGGCGATGCCGCGAGCGCCGCTCTATCGTCGC
>JAMPXR010000059.1 GCA_023701085.1 Ramlibacter sp.
CGAGCGAAGACCGCGGAGATAATTTGAATACTTTCGCCTGTTGACGCGCGAAAGATCTGATTTGCCGATCGGGAAACGATGAAGATCAAGACGAAAAGCGGGAAGGTCAATCGGGCCTGGTTGAACGACCATGTCAACGATCCCTACGTGAAGCTCGCGCAGAAAGAGGGCTACCGCGCGCGCGCCGCCTTCAAACTCAAGGAAATCGACGAAGCACTGGCGTTGGTGAAGCCCGGCCAGCTGGTGGTGGACCTAGGCAGCGCGCCCGGCGCCTGGAGCCAGTACCTCAGGCGCAGGTTCGCACCCGAAGGGGCCGCCGCGGGCGAGCTCAAGGGCGCCATCATCGCACTCGACATCCTTCCGATGGAGCCCATCGAGGGCGTCATTTTCATCCAGGGCGATTTCCGCGAACCCGAGGCGGCAGGCCGGCTGGAAGCTGTCATGGCCGGGCGCAAGGCAGACGTCGTGGTGTCGGACATGGCGCCCAACCTGTCCGGCATCGCTTCCGCCGATGCCGCGCGCATCAGCCATCTGGTCGAGCTGGCCGTCGCGTTCGCGCGCGACCACCTCAAGCCCGAGGGCGCATTGGTAACCAAGGTGTTTCATGGAAGCGGCTACAGCCAGCTTGTCAAGCTGTTCAAGGAAACTTTTCGCGTCGTCAAGCCTCTGAAACCCAAGGCGTCCCGGGACAAGTCTTCCGAGACCTTCCTGGTCGGCATCGGGTTGAAGCCAGGCAAGTGATGGACGCACGGCTTTGTCCCCACAGGCTCCAAGCCTTCGCCGCCGTAGCGAAAATACATCATTCCACGGCTTGAAACGCCTAAAATGGGCAGCAACTAGCCCGAGTACCCTCCCCGGAGACTGACGTTGAACAATCAGTGGTTTTCAAAAATTGCCGTGTGGCTGGTGATCGCCCTCGTGCTGTTTACCGTTTTCAAGCAGTTCGACACGCGGGGTGCGGCCGGGGCGAGCGTGATGGGCTATTCGGACTTCCTGGAGGAAGTGCGCACCAAGCGCATCAAGAACGCCATCATCCAGGAAGGCCAGGGCGGCACCGAGATCGTCGCCATCACCACCGACGACCGGAAGATCCGCACCACCGCCACCTACCTGGACCGCGGCCTGGTCGGCGACCTCATCGCCAACAACGTCAAGTTCGACGTCAAGCCGCGCGAGGAAGGCTCCCTCCTCATGACCCTGCTGGTCAGCTGGGGGCCGATGCTGCTGCTGATCGGCGTCTGGATCTACTTCATGCGCCAGATGCAGGGCGGGGGCAAGGGTGGCGCCTTCAGCTTCGGCAAGAGCAAGGCCCGCATGCTCGACGAGAACAACAACCAGGTGACCTTCGCGGATGTAGCCGGTTGTGATGAAGCGAAAGAGGAAGTGAAGGAAGTCGTGGACTTCCTGAAGGATCCGCAGAAATTCCAGAAACTGGGCGGGCGCATCCCGCGCGGCCTGCTGCTGGTCGGTCCGCCTGGGACCGGCAAGACCTTGCTGGCCAAGGGTATCGCCGGCGAGGCCAAGGTGCCGTTCTTCAGCATCTCGGGTTCCGATTTCGTGGAAATGTTCGTCGGCGTGGGCGCGGCCCGCGTGCGCGACATGTTCGAGAACGCCAAGAAGAACGCTCCCTGCATCATCTTCATCGATGAAATCGACGCCGTGGGCCGCCAGCGCGGCGCCGGCCTGGGCGGTGGCAACGACGAGCGCGAGCAGACGCTCAACCAGATGCTGGTCGAGATGGACGGCTTCGAGACCAACCTGGGCGTGATCGTGGTCGCGGCCACCAACCGGCCCGACATCCTGGACGCCGCCCTGCTGCGTCCCGGCCGCTTTGACCGCCAGGTGTACGTCCAGTTGCCCGACATCCGCGGTCGCGAGCAGATCCTGAACGTGCACATGCGCAAGATCCCGATCGGCCAGGACGTCAACGCGAGCATCATCGCGCGCGGCACCCCCGGCATGTCGGGCGCCGACCTGGCCAACCTCTGCAACGAGGCGGCCCTGATGGCCGCGCGCCGCAACGCGCGCGTGGTCGAAATGCAGGACTTCGAGAAGGCCAAGGACAAGATCTTCATGGGCCCCGAGCGCAAGAGCATGGTCATGCCCGAGGAGGAGCGCCGCAACACGGCCTACCACGAGTCCGGCCACGCGCTGATCGGCAAGCTGCTGCCCAAGTGCGACCCGGTGCACAAGGTTACGATCATCCCGCGCGGCCGCGCGCTGGGCGTGACCATGAGCCTGCCGGCGCAGGACCGCTACAGCTACGACCGCGAGTACATGCTCAACCAGATCGCCATGCTGTTCGGCGGGCGCATCGCCGAGGAAGTGTTCATGAACCAGATGACCACCGGCGCGAGCAACGACTTCGAGCGGGCCACCAACCTGGCGCGCGACATGGTCATGAAGTACGGCATGACCGAGGCGCTGGGCCCGATGGTGTACGCCGAGAACGAGGGCGAGATTTTCCTGGGCCGTTCCGTGACCAAGACCACCAACATGAGCGAATCGACCATGCAGAAGGTCGACGCCGAGGTGCGCCGCATCATCGACGAGCAGTACGCGCTGGCGCGCAAGCTGATCGAGGACAACCAGGACAAGATGCACGCCATGGCCAAGGCCCTGCTGGAATGGGAAACCATAGACGCCGAGCAGCTGGACGACATCATGGCCGGCAAGGACCCGCGCCCGCCCAAGGACTTCACGCCGCGCTCGCCTTCTTCGGGCGGCGGCTCGGGCGGCGCCCCGGTGGCGGCCGATCATCCGGCGCCGACGACGGCGTAGCGGCCGCTGCACAGGGATCAGGGATCAGGAAACGGGGCTGGATCACCAGCCCCGTTTTTTGTCGAAGCATCGCTGTGTTCCCGCATGGCCCACGCCGCGCGGGGCCCCTGGCGCCTGGTATCGCCCGCCAGCGGGCAAAATCCCCCCATGCACTGGCAAACTTCGCGTCACCGCATCGACCTCGACCGTCCCCGCGTGATGGGCATCGTGAACGTGACGCCGGACTCGTTTTCGGACGGCGGCCGCTATGCCGGCACGCGCTCGGCTGCGGCGCACTGCGAGCAACTGGTGGCGGAAGGCGCGGACATCCTGGACGTGGGCGGCGAATCGAGCCGCCCGGGCACGCCACCGGTCGAACTCGACGAGGAACTGCGCCGGGTCCTGCCCGTGCTGCGCTTCGCCGTCACGCTGGGTGTCCCGGTTTCGGTCGACACTTACAAGCCCCAGGTCATGCGACAGGCGCTGGACCTTGGCGCCGACATCATCAACGACATCCAGGCGCTGCGGCTGCCCGGGGCGCGCGAGGCGATCGCCGCGCATCCCGCCTGCGGGATCTGCCTCATGCACATGCACGGCGAGCCCAGCACCATGCAGCGCTCGCCCATGGCGGGCGACGCCGTGCCGCAAGTCGTGGCCTTCCTGGAACGTGCTTCGGCCGCGTTGCGGGACCTGGGAGTGGCGCGCGAACGCATCGCGTGGGACCCGGGCATCGGTTTCGGCAAGACCGCCGGCCAGAATTTCGCCCTGCTGGCGCGCCAGGCCGAGCTGCTCGCGGACGGTTATCCGCTGCTGGTGGGCTGGTCGCGCAAGTCCTCGCTGGGCGAGGCGACCGGCCTTCCCGTCCATGAGAGACTGGCCGCGAGTGTCGCGGCGGCGCTGCTGGCCGTGGAACGCGGCGCGCATGTCGTGCGCGTCCACGACGTGAAGGAGACGGTGGCCGCGCTGAAGGTCCGCGAGGCGATGTTGGCCGCGGCAACGGGAAGGAACACGGAGACGAATCCATGAGCAGAACCTATTTCGGCACCGACGGCATTCGCGGGACGGTGGGCCAGCCGCCGATCACCCCGGACTTCGTGCTGCGGCTGGCCCATTCCGTGGGTCATGTGCTCAAGCGCAGCGAGCAGCGCCCCACCGTCCTGATCGGCAAGGACACCCGCATCTCCGGCTACATGCTGGAAAGCGCGCTCGAGTCGGGGTTCAACTCGGCCGGGGTGGACGTGGTGCTGCTCGGCCCGCTGCCCACGCCCGGCGTCGCCTACCTGACGCGGGCCCTGCGCGCCAGCCTGGGCGTCGTCATCAGCGCCAGCCACAACCCGTTCCCCGACAACGGCATCAAGTTCTTCAGCAGCCAGGGCACCAAGCTGCCCGACGAATGGGAGCAGGCGGTCGAAGCCGCCCTGCAGGAGCCACCGGCCTGGGCCGACTCCGCGGGCCTGGGCAAGGCGCGGCGGCTCGACGATGCCGCGGGGCGCTACATCGAATTCTGCAAGGGCACTTTCGCCCACGACCTCACGCTGAAAGGGATGACCCTCGTGGTCGATGCGGCGCACGGGGCCGCGTACCACATCGCGCCCAAGGTCTTCCACGAACTCGGCGCCGAGGTGGTGTGCATCGGCTGCGCGCCCGATGGCCTGAACATCAACGACGATGTCGGCGCCACGCATCCGGACGCGCTGATTCACGCGGTGACCGCGCACCGCGCGGACCTGGGCGTGGCGCTCGACGGCGACGCCGACCGGCTGCAGCTGGTCGACGCCCAGGGGCGCCTGTACAACGGCGACGAACTGCTCTACCTCATCGCGGCCGACCGCCTGCAGCGCGGCCAGGCCGTCAACGGCGTCGTCGGCACGCTCATGACCAACATGGCCGTGGAGCTGGCGCTCAAGGCCCGCGGCGTGGAGTTCGTCCGGGCCAAGGTCGGCGACCGCTACGTGCTGGAGGAACTCGAGAAGCGCGGCTGGCTGCTCGGCGGCGAAGGCTCGGGCCATCTGCTGGTGCTGGACAAGCACACCACCGGCGATGGCCTGATCAGCGCGCTGCAGGTGCTGCAGGCCAGTGTGCGCAGCGGGCGCGGCCTTGCGCAGCTGCTGGAAGGCGTCAGCCTGTTCCCGCAGACGCTGATCAATGTCCGGCTGGCGGGCGGCCACGATTGGCGCAAGAACCGCGCGCTGGCGCAGGAAACGCAGCGCGCCGAAACGGAACTCGGGCGCCAGGGCCGGGTGCTGATCCGCGCCAGCGGCACCGAGCCGGTGCTGCGCGTGATGGTCGAGGCGCGCGACGAGGCGCTGGCACGCAGCACGGCGCAGCGGCTGGCGCAGGCGGCGCAGGCGCAATAGCGGCTGCAGCCAAAGGCGGGCGAGCCGCTAGCAGCCGCAGGGGACGGCCGCCTCGCCGGTCGCCAGGGCGGGCGCCGCGTCGTCCAGCGGCGGCAGCACGACGACGGGTGAAAAGCCGCCGCCGGGGGTGCGAAAGTTGGTCGTCTGGCCGGCATACGTGCGCGCTGCGAGCAGCAGCACGCGCCCGTCGTACGCGTAGGCGCGGATGTCCAGCTTCAGGCGCGTGGGCGTTCCCGCGACATCCACGACGCGCTCGCTCGGCGGCACCAGGGCCTGGGCGATAAAGTCGCCCGCCAGGATGTCGCCCCAGACGCGGCGCGTGAGCTTGTCGCCGCGCCAGGCGGACTTGGACCCATAGCCACCTGCCGGCTTGAAGAACAGCTGGCGCCGCTTCAGCCACAGCGCGTCGGCATCGGCGGGGGTGACCCGCTGCGCCGCCGGCACGATCTCGCGCAGCAGCGCGCGATCCTGCGCGTTCGCGCCCCAGTCCGCGAGCAGCGCACCGTCGCTCAAGGCCACCAGGTTGCGCTTGTCGGCATGCAAGGCGTGCGCGCGCGGATGCGGCGTGAGCACGACGGCGCCGCGGGTGTATGCCGCACGAAGCGCGTCATGGCCGGCGCCGCGCAGATAGAAGTCGGTCAGGCGGTTGTAGACCAGATCCACCGGCATGCCTTGCGGCAGCGCGGAATGCCACAGGCGCCCCTGGCGCCATTCGAGTTCCCGCGGGTCGCTCACGACGGCTTGAAGCCCGTGCGCGCGGAACAGTTGCCGGGCCAGCTCGAACTCCGGCGCGAGGTACTGCTCGCCGGGTTCGTCATCGACGATGACGACCGATCGCCACATCGCGCTGCCGCGCTGGGCCTGCCACTCGGCCAGAAACATGTCGAACACGGCCGCGTCGAAGCGCTGCAGGTCGGCCGGCGCCGCGAACATGCCGTCCATGGACGTGCAGCAGGCGCGGTGCGCCCGGGCCGCGGCCGCGTGCAGCAGCGCGCCGCCGGCGTTGGTGTTGATCTCGATCAGGCGCGGTCCGGCCGTGCCGATATGGAAGTCGTAGCCCATGAACGCGCCGCGCGGCCCGAAGTCGTGCCAGGCGATCTCGGGCGCGCGTTCCAGCGCGTTGGCGCGCAGGCCCGGCAGGGCGGTCAGGCGGTGCAGGGTGGCGACGCTGCGTGCGATCGCCTCGTAATCGCGCCATCCGAGGAACACCGGGGAAGCCGAGAACAGGTGAGGGCGGCTGGCCGTGAGGTCTTCGGCGGCCGGTGCAGCGCCCGACGATCGCGCCCGGAACTGGGCGTGCAGCAATGGCCGCTGCAGGGTGCTGCAGCGGCAGCCCAGGTTCAGCGATTCCGCCAGGTTCATGAGCCGGCTCCTTTGGGCGCCGTGCAGGCGCGCCCGGCGCGGTGGTGGCCGCGCGTGCCGCTGCAGCAGTGCTCGGTGAGATAGCGCAGGAGGTCCCGCATGCGCCCGAAATCGGCGCGGTAGATCAGGTTGCGGCCGCGCGGCTCGACCTGGACCAGCGCCGCGTGCGTGAGCTCCTTCAGGTGGAACGACAGGGCGCTGGGAGCCAGCGCCAGCTGCTCCGAGAGGGCTCCCGGCGTCAGCCCTTCGGACCCCGCCTGCACCAACGCGCGAAAGGCGCGCAGCCGCTGGGCCTGCGCCAGGGCGGCGAGTGCCTTGAGCGTGTCCCCTTCGTCGACGGCCGGATCTTGCATGTTTCAATGATAGTTGAATCATTGAAGTATTGCAACGGCGGCGGGGCAGGCGCCGCGCCTGGGGGCCGGGACCGGCGGCGTCCGCGCAGCCCCGGGCGCCGCGGTCAGAAGCTGTTGAGCACCGCCGTCCCGTCGGCCGCGATCAGGCCGCCGTTGTCGCGCGTGATCACGAGGGTCGCCGAGCGGGGCCGTGCGTTCGTGCCTCCGGCACCATAACCGGCGTTCCCGGGCCAGTGGCTCAGCCAGGCGGAGGGGGTGCCGATGCCGGCCTTGCTGACCGACTCGCCCGGATGCTGGATGTTCACGAAGATCGCCTTGCCGTCCGGGGTTTCGGTGATGCCCGTGATCTCGCAATCGCCCGGGCCCACGAGGAAGCGGCCCAGCGTGGCCGCGGTCGGCTTGGCGCCCACGCGCGTCGTGACGCTCAGCGTGCTGCCGTCCGTCTTGGTGTAGTTGAGCGTCTGGGTGGCGCCGTCCCCGACGTGGCCGGGCCTGCCCACCAGCATCATGCAGTTCGTGACGTCGGTGTAGGCGCCGTCGTCGGTCTGGATGAACGCCAGGCCGGTCTTGGGGCTGAACCACAGGCCGTCGGGGCTGGAGAAGTCCTGGTCCGCCGTGAGCGAGGAGAGGTTGACCTTCGCCGGGTCCATCCCGGCCTCGGCGCCGAACAGGTAGATGTCCCAGGTGAAGCCGGTGGCCGCGCTTTCCCCGCCGCTCTCCTTGATGCGGATGATGTGCCCGTTGACGTTGCCCGGGCTGCTGTTGCCGGGGGCATCCGTATAGGCGCGCGGATTGGCGGCGTCGAGCGCCACGTGCGAGGAGCCGGTGGGCTCGACCTTGCGGTTGCTGTTGTTGGTCAGCGTGTAGTAGATCTCGCCCGTGACCGGGTGCACGGCCGACCATTCGGGCCGGTCCATCCTGGTGGCGCCCACCGCGTCCGCCGCCAGTCGCGTGTTGACCAGCACGTCGGCCTGGTCGGCGAAGGCGTACGTGGCATAGCCGGCGATGGCGCTGTTGGCGATGGACAGCTCGACCCAGGTGCCCGTCCCGTCGGCCGAGAACTTCGCCACGTAAAGCCTGCCGCGGTCCAGGTACTTGTCCCCGGTGGCGAGCCGATCGGTGGCGTTCGCGTCCGCCGCATCCCAGCTGGCGGCGCTGACGAACTTGTAGATGTACTCGCCGCGCGAGTCGTCGCCCATGTACGCGGCCAGCGGCTTGCCGGGCACGCGCAGCCCGAAGATCGCGCTTTCGTGCGCGAAGCGGCCCAGGGCGGTGCGCTTGCGCGGCGCCTGCGTCTTGTCGTAGGGGTCCACCTCCACGATGTAGCCGAAGCCGTTGAGCTCGTTGCGGTAGTCGTCCGTGCCGTCGCTCGAGGCGCCGGTCTGGCTGATGTTCCAGCGCGCGTAGCGGTCGTCGGCGCCGGCGGTCTCCCAGCCGTGGCGGCTGGCGGCGCCCTGGGCGCGGCCGTAGCGGTTGAGGGCCACCACGCTGCGGGCGGTGGAGCCGCCGCGCGCGGCGTTGTCGGTGCTGTTGCGGAAGAAATACCCGGCCCAGTTTTCCTCGCCCGTGAGGAAGGTGCCCCAGGGGGTGATGCCCGTGCCGCAGTTGTTGATGGTGCCGCGCGTGTCGGTCCCGGCCGGGGAGTACCGGGTCTTGAGCAGCGCATGGCCGCGTGCCGGCCCCTGGATGACCGCGGGCGTCAGCGGCGTCACGCGGCGGTTGTACGGCGAATCCTTCTGGTACGCGAACTTGCCGGCCGTCTTGCGCACCTCCACGAACGACAGGCCGTGCGCCGCGATCTCCTTGTCGGCCTGCGCCGCGGGCCGCGGATTGGCGGTGGTGCCGTTCGCATGCAGGAACTGGTCGGTGATGGCCTCGTGATTGACGGCCAGCACGGCGCGCTCGGAACCGGCCGCGTCGCGCGCCGTGCCGGCGGCGTTCAGGCCGAAGTACTCCATGCCGTCGTGGTGGTCACCCGCGCGGCTCTCGAACGCCGTGTCCGTGCCGTCGTTGCGGTAGTCGGGCGTGGACGAGGTCAGCGGATCGCCCAGCGCGTACAGCACCGTGGCGGTGTAGCCGGCGGGCACGGAGACCGCGTCGGACAGGCTCTTGGGAATCGGCGTGAACCCGAGGGTGATCGGCGACCCCGCGCCCGGCCCGTCGGTCGTCGCGGATCCGTCGCCGCCGCCGCAGGCAGCGACCGAGAAGGAGCCGAGCAGCGCCGCCCCGGCGGTGCCCAGGGTGCCGCGCAGCAGGCCGCGCCGCGACAGCCGCGCGTCCAGGATTTCCATCAGCGATGGGTTGCCGCTGGTGTTGCTGTCTTCTTCGTTGAAATCGGCCAGGGCCCGGCGCTCGGGTCGGCTGTTCGCGTTCATGCTGGTGCTCGCCTTTCTGGTGATGGGAAAGACCGCGCAGCGTAGCGGCGCACCGTGACGCATGGATGACAAAGCGATGAAGCTGGCGTGACATCGGCCGCCGCGAGGCGTCATGGAACTGCCACGAAACTGCCATGACCGTGCCATTCGGGCGCTTCAGCATCCTCGCATGCAAGAGGAGCTCAAATGAACGAATTGCCGAACCCCACCTTGCCGCTGTCGCCGGTGCAGTTGCCACGGGGGTCGCTTCACCGGGCTGATCCGAGCACGGTTGCAAACGGGCGCGGCCTTCTGGCGGTGGGCTGGGCGCGCCACCAGGACGAGGTTCGGCAGGCGCAGCGCCTGAGATTCCGCGTTTTCGCCGAGGAGATGGGCGCGCGGCTGGACACCTGGGTGCCCGGTCACGACATGGACCTGTTCGACGACTATTGCGAGCACCTGCTGGTGCGCGAGGCCGCCAGCGGCGAGGTGATAGGCACCTACCGCGTGCTCACCGCGGTCCAGGCGGCGCGCGTCGGCAGTTTCTACAGCGACACCGAGTTCGACCTGGTGCGCCTGCGCCG
>JAMPXR010000060.1 GCA_023701085.1 Ramlibacter sp.
CAATGCGGCGGCAAGCTGGCCCTGCGCGAGGACGACCGCGCGACCGCCATCGACCGGGCCGCGCTGGACGCCGTGCGCATGGCGTTCGAGATCGAGCTCGGTGGCCGTGCCTTCTACCAGCGCGCCGCGGCGGACAGCACCGACGACGAGCTGCGCAAGCTGTTCGGGCGGTTCGCCATCATGGAAGGCGAGCACATGGAGACGCTGTCGCGGCGCTACCACATCGAGCCGCCGCCGCACTCGCCGCAGTTTCGCCTGGAACTGGCGGCGATCTTCGCCGAAGTCGACCACCGGCCGCAGGACCCCGACAACCTGTTCCGCATCGCGATCGGGCTCGAAAAGCGGGCGGCCGGTTTCTTCGCGAACCGCGCGGCGCACGCACCGCTCGGGTCGGTCGAACAGCGGCTGTTCCTCGAGCTGGGCGCCGAGGAACGCGAGCATGTGGCCTTGCTGACCACCGAACACGAGCGCTGGCGCGCGCGCAAGCCCGGCCTGTTCAGCGGCGACCCGCTCACCGACGCCGCGCGTGCGGCGCGCCCGGCCGGGGCGGCGCAGCCCCTCAATGCCGCGGCGCTGCTGCTGGCCGAGGCCGATCCGGCGCGCATTGCGCTGGTCTGCGGCGACCAGCAACTGAGCTACGGCGAGCTGCGCGACCGCGTGGCGCGCGCCGCGGGCCTGTGGCAAGCCCGGGGCCTGAAGCCCGGCGACCGGGTGGCGATCAAACTGCCCGACGGCATCGACTGGGTGGTGGCCTTCCTGGGCACGCTCTGGGCCGGCGGGGTGGCGGTGGCGGTGAATCCGCAGATCCCCGCCCCGGAATGGCACTACATCCTGGACGAGGCGGGCTTCAACCTCATCCTCGCCGTGAACGCCGAGGACACGCCGGCGCCCTGGCGCGAGCGCGTGATGCTGGTGGACGAGGGGCGCGGCGCCGTCACGGCGACGGCGCCGGTCGAGCCGCATTGGGTCGACGACGACACGCCGGCGTTCTGGGTCCACTCGTCGGGCACCTCGGGCAAGCCCAAGGCGGTGGTGCACCGGCATGGCTTCGCACGCGAGATCGAACGTGTCTCGCGCGAGCGCGTGGGTATCACCGCCGACGACCGCCTGTTCGCCACGTCGCGGCTGTTCTTTTCCTACCCGCAGACCAACAGCCTGTTCGCGGGCCTGAAGATCGGCGCCACGGTGATCCTCGATCCGCAATGGCCGACGGCGGCCTCCGCGGCCGCGATGGTCGAGAAAATGCGCCCGACCGTGTTTTTCAGCGTGCCATCGCTGTACCGCAACATGCTGCATGCGGGACTGGCGCCTGGCCTGGCTGCCGCGGGCGTCAGGCGCTGCGTCTCTGCCGGCGAGGCCCTGCCTGCCAGCCTGCGCGATGCCTGGCGCGAAGCGACCGGGCTGGGTATCCTCGACGGCTATGGCGCGTCGGAAACGCTGGTGCTGGTCCTGACGGCGGTCGATGGTGACGACGGCTTGCAAGCCTCGCCGGGCGTGCAGGTCAGGCCGCTCGATCCCGAAGCCGCGAAAGTCGGGATTCCCACGCGCCTGTGCTTCCGGGTCTCGACCCTGGCGCTGGGCTACCTGGACCGGCCCGCGGCGCAGGCCGACAGCTTCCGCGACGGCGCCTTCTGCCCCGCCGACCTGTTCCTGGCCACGCCCTCGGGCGGCTGGCGCTTTGCCGGGCGCGAGGACTCGCTGGTGAAGATCAAGGGCCGCTGGGTCAACCTGGTCGAGCTCGAGGAGCGGCTGGCCGCGGGCGCCCCCGGCCTGCTCGAGGCGGCCACCGTGTGCGTCCCGGACCAGGACGGGGTCGACTCGGTCGCCCTGTTCTACGTGGCGCGGCCCGGTGAGCGCGCCGAGGTCGAGCGGGTGCTGCGCGAACGGGCCGCAGCGCTGCCGCCGTACCAGCGGCCGAACGGCCTGCACGCGCTGCAGGTGCTGCCGCGCACGCCCACCGGCAAGCTGCTGCGCCGGCGGCTGGCCGAAATGCTCACGCAGGCGGCCGGGGATCCGCCGTGAACCCCGTGCTAGCCGAACCGCCGGTGCACCGGGCGCGCAGCGGCGGCGTGCTCACGCTCACGATGACGCGCGCGCCGGTGAACGCGATGGACGACGCGCTGGTCGACGCGCTCGAGGCCGCGCTGGCGGCGGCTTGCGACGATCGCGGCATCGCCGTGGTGCACCTGCGCAGCGGCTGCCGCGCATTCTGCGCCGGCGCCGACCTGGCGCTGATGGAGCAGAGCATCGCCACGCCGCAGGGATTGGAGCGCATGCTGGCGCTGGTGACACGCATGCAGCGGCTGGGCGCGCGGCTGGAACAAGCGCCCGTGGTGACCCTCGCCGAGATCGGGGGCGCGGCGCTGGGCGGAGGCTTCGAGCTGGCGCTGGCCTGCGACCTGCGCATCGCGGCGCACGAAGCCAAGCTGGGTCTGCCCGAGGCCGGACTCGGCCTGCTGGCGGCCGCGGGCGGCACCCAGCGGCTGACGCGACTGGTCGGACCGGGCTTGGCCAAGCGCCTGATCCTGGGCGCGGAGACCGTCGATGGCGCGGCCGCCGAACGGCTCGGACTGGTCCAGTGGGCCGTGCCGCGCGCCGACCTGGCGCAGGCCGCGCAAACGCTGGCGCAGCGCATTGCCGCGCTGCCCCGCGACGCGCTCTCCGCCGCCAAGCAATGCATCGCCGCCGCGCTGGACGCACGGCGCGACGGCTTTGCCGAAGAGATCGCGCACACGCGGCACCTGTACCAGCAACCGGCCACGCGCGAGCGGGTGACCGCGTTCCTGAAGCCGGCGCCGCGCTGACCCCGAATCCATTTTCACTTAGCCGTCCAGGAGAATTCGATGAAACTCAACAACCGCACCGCCGTCGTCACCGGCGCCGCCTCCGGCATCGGCCGCGCCACCGCGCGAGCCTTCGCAGAAGCGGGCGCCAAGGTGATCCTGGCCGATATCGACGAGGCCAACGGCGCGAAAGCCGCCGCCGAACTGCGCTCGGCCGGCCATGCCGCCGATTTCGTGAAGGTGGACATGACCGACGCCGGCTCGATCGAATCCTTTGCCGCGCAGGTGCAGCAGCGCTTCGGCACGCCCGATGTCCTGGTCAACGGCGCCGGCTGGGGCAAGAACCATCCGTTCGTGGAAGGTACGCCCGATCTGTGGGACAAGATGATCAAGCTCAACTTCATCGGCCCGATGCAGCTGGCCAAGGCGTTCCTGCCGGGGATGATCGAGCGCAAGAGCGGCCGCATCGTGAACGTCTCGAGCGACGCCGGGCGCGTGGGCAGCCTGGGCGAAACCGTGTACTCGGGCGCCAAGGGCGGGTTGATCGCGTTCACCAAGTCGCTGGCGCGCGAAGTGTCGCGCTACCAGATCAACGTCAACTGCGTCTGCCCCGGCCCGACCGACACCCCGTTGATGGCGGTGGTGCCGGACAAAGTGAAGGAAGGACTCACCAAGGCGATTCCGTTCCGCCGCCTGGGCAAGCCCGAGGAAATCGCCGACGCCATCCTGTTTTTCGGCAGCGACCGCGCGGCCTATGTGACGGGCCAGGTGCTCAGCGTCAGCGGCGGCCTGACCATGGCTGGATGAGGCCGGAGCGCCCCCGGGGCGCCCGCGGCGATGCCCCCCGGGGCTTCACCCTCTGCCGCTCGAGCGGCGCCAGCGGCGGCCCGGCGAAGCCGGTTCGCCGCTGGCCCGCGAACGGGTCCGGCGTTTTGAGGGACACTAAGCACTGAACAGATTGGGTAACAGCATGGCCGACAGCAGTTTTCTTGGCTGGCCTTTCTTCGATGAAGGCCACCGCGCCCTGGCGGGCGATCTCGATTCCTGGACACGCGAGGCGCTGCCGCCGCTGCTGTCGCACGACGAAGGCGACCTGGACAGCGTCTACGGCTGCGTGCGCAACCTGGTGCGCGCGCTGGGACGCGCCGGCCTGCTGCGTGTCTGCGTGCCGGCCGCCTATGGCGGCTTGCGCGAGATCGTCGATGTGCGCGCCCTGGCGCTGGCGCGCGAAACCCTGGCGCGCGCCTCGGGCCTGGCGGATTTCGCGCTCGCGATGCAGGGCCTGGGCAGCGTTCCCGTCAGCCTGTTCGGCAACGCGCAGCAGAAGCAGGCGCTGCTGCCGGGCGTGGCGAGCGGCGAGCTGATCGCGGCCTTCGCGCTGTCGGAGCCCGATGCCGGTTCCGACGTGGCGGCCATGTCCACCACGGCACGCCGCGACGGTGACGGCTGGGTGCTCGACGGTGTCAAGACCTGGATCTCCAACGGCGGCATCGCCGACCGCTACGTCGTGTTCGCGCGCAGCGGCGAAGCCTCCGGCGCGAAGGGCATCTCCGCCTTCCTGGTGGACGCGGACACCCCCGGGCTCGATGCGAGCGAGCGCATCCCGGTGATCGCGCCGCACCCGCTGGCCACGGTGCGCTTCACGAATTGCCGCATCGCGGGCGATCGGCTGATCGGCACGCCCGGCCAGGGCTTCGCGATCGCCATGGGCACGCTGGACCTGTTCCGCACCACGGTGGGCGCCGCGGCCCTGGGGTTCGCGCGGCGCGCGCTGGACGAAGCCACGTCCCGCGCGCGGGCCCGCCAGATGTTCGGCAAGACGCTGGCCGACTTCCAGCTCACGCAGGCCAAGCTCGGCGAAATGGCCACGGCCATCGACGCGTCGGCGCTGCTGGTGTACCGCAGCGCCTGGACCCGCGATGTGCTGGGCACGCGCGTCACGCGCGAAGCCTCGATGGCCAAGATGTACGCCACCGAGGCGGCTCAGCAGGTGATCGACGCCGCGGTGCAATTGCACGGCGGCCTGGGCGTGGTCAACGGCGTGACGGTCGAGCGCCTGTACCGGGAAATCCGCGCGCTGCGCATCTACGAAGGCGCCACCGAGGTGCTGCAGCTGATCATCGGGGGCAAGCATCTCGAGGCCGCGCGCGCCGCGGGCGCCGCCGCCAGCTGAATGGGGAAACCGGGCGATGCGGCAATGGCGCGCGGACGACGGCTGGCACATCGACGTTCGCGGCGCGCAGCCGCCGCAGCCGCTGGTCGCGATCCTGCGGCTGCTGCGCTCGCTGCCCGATGACTCGCCCGTGACCGCCCATCTCGACCGGGACCCCGTCATGTTGTATCCGGAGCTGGCGGAGATCGGCTGGCAGGCCGATCCGCTGGCGGCCGACGCCGGCGAGTTCCGGCTGTTGTTGCGCAGGCTGCCATGAGCGCGGCCGGCGCATTCCTGGGAGGCGCCAAGAGCCGGCTGCTGCCGGCGTCGATTCCGCTGCGCTTTTTCGGCGCGGCGGTGCTGTTCCACCTGCTGGCGTGGCTCGCGCTGGCCGCCGGCGCCGCCGTCTGGGCGAGCGCGCCCGCCTCGCTGGGCTGGCCGCTGGCGGCGTTGCACCTGGTGACGCTGGGCGTGCTGGGCATGACGGCGCTGGGCGCCGGCGCCCAGCTGCTGCCGGTGGCGACGCGGCAACCCGCGCCGGCCCAACGGCTGCTGGGCGCGCTGTGGTGGCTGTACACCGCGGGCGTTGCCGTGCTGGCGCTGGGCATGGGACTGCCGCATCCGCCCCTGCTGGCGGCCGGCGCGGCCGCCGTGGCGCTGGCGTTCCTGGCCTGGGCGGCGCTGATGGCGCGCAACCTGCGCGGCGCGCGCGGCATGCCCGGGGTGGTGGCGCATGTCTGGACGTCTCTCGTGGCCCTCGCGGTGGTGCTGGCCAGCGCCTTGTCGCTGGCCGCCATGTGGCTGGGGTGGCGCCAGGCGCCGCCGCGCGAGATCACGCTGGCGCTGCATCTGGTGTTCGCGCCCTTTGGCTTCATGGGCATGCTGGCGCTGGGTTTTTCCTACATCCTGGTGCCCATGTTCGCGCTCTCGCAGGCGCCGCGCGAGCGCGCGCAGCTGACGTCCTGCGCGCTGGCGCTGGCGGGTCTGGTGCTGGCCGGGCTCGCCGCCTTCGGCGTGGTGCCGGCGCTGCTGCGCCTGCTGGCGCTGGCGGCGGGCGCAGCCGCCGTCGCGCTGCACCTGAGGCTGATGCTGCAGGCGCTGCGCACCGGCATGCGCCGCGAACTGGGGCGCTCCTTCACGCTGGTGAAGATCGGCTGGGCCGGGCTGGCCGCGAGCCTGCTGCTGGCGCTCGGACTGGCGCTGGACATTCCGCTGCCGCGCCTGGCCAGCGGGTTCGGGCTGTGCGTCATCGGCGTCTGGCTCCTGAGCTTCGTGCTCGGCATGCTGCAGCGTATCGTGCCCTTCCTCGTGGCCATGCACCTGGGCGGCGCGGGGCGGCGGGCCCAGACGCCGTCGGCGCTGACGCGCGATGACGCGCTGTCCGTGCATTTCGCCTGCCACCTCGGCGCGCTTGCGCTGCTGGCGGCGGCGATCGCGCTGGACAACGCATGGATCGCGCTGGCCGGCGCCGCGGTGGGCGCGGCGGGCGCGCTGGCGTTCGGGTTCTTTTTTCTGACCGTGCTGCACCGCATGCGGGCGAAGCGGGCTTGAGCGAGCGGCGCGCAATGCATGCTGTCCCGCCCCTCGTTGCGCGCGCTCCGCTCCTCGCCGAACGCGGCCGCCTGTCGGGTTGCGGATTGCGGCGTGGATGCGCGCCGCGCGGCCTCGGGTTTAACCTATTCGGCGCCCCTGTGGAAGCGGCGACACTCAATTCAAGTGCGCCTGGTGTGTACATCCTTTCAACCAAAACGGAGACATCGAAATGAGCATGAAAAAGCGACTGGTTGCGATGAGCCTGGCGGCCGCCTTTGCCGGCGGCGCATGGGCGGCCGATCCGGTCAAGATCGGGCTCGTGCTGCCCATGTCGGGCCCGTTCGCGGCCTATGGCAAGCAGATCGAGAACGGCGTGAAGCTCTACCTGGCCACCAAGGGCGACACCTTCGCCGGCCGCAAGGTGGAGCTGATCGTCAAGGACGACAGCCCGGGCACCTCCGGCGACGTGAGCAAGCGCCTGGCGCAGGAGCTGGTGGTCAAGGACAAGGTCGACATCCTCGCCGGCTTCGGGCTGACGCCCTCGGCGTTCGCGGTCGCCCCGCTGGCCACCGAGGCGAAGAAGCCGATGGTGGTGATGAACGCGGCGACCTCCTCGGTGACGACCAAGTCGCCGTACATCGTGCGCGCGTCCATGACCCTGCCGCAGAACTCGGCGCCCATCGCGACGTGGGCGGCCAAGAACAAGATCAAGAACGTCTTCACGCTGGTGGCCGACTACGGCCCGGGCCACGACGCGGAAGGGCAGTTCAAGAAGACCTTCACGGCGGCCGGCGGGCAGATCGTCGGCGAAGTGCGCTCGCCGGTGAAGAACCCCGACTTCGCGCCGTTCCTGCAGAAGATCAAGGACACCAAGCCCGACGCCGTCTTCATCTTCCTGCCGCCGGGGGCCGAGACGATCGCATTCATGAAGGGCTTCAAGGAGCGCGGACTGGCCGAGGCCGGCATCCGGCTGATCTCCACCGGCGACCTGCCCGACGAGGACATCCTGGAAGCCATCGGCGACTCGGCGCTGGGCCTGGTGACCTCGTTCCACTACTCCGAGGCGCACAAGTCGCCCGAGAACAAGGCGTACACGGAAGCCTATTACAAGGCCTATCCGAAGGACCGGCCCAACTTCATGTCGATCGGCGGTTATGACGGCATGCACCTGATCGCCGAAGTGCTGAAGAAGACCGGCGGCAACACCGACGCCGAGAAATTCGTCGAGGCCGCCAAGGGCATGAAGTGGACCAGCCCGCGCGGGGTCGTCAGCATCGACCCGGCCACCCGCGATATCGTGCAGACCATCTACATCCGCAAGGTCGAGCGCGTCGCCGGCAAGCTGCAGAATGTCGAATTCGACAGCATCCCGGACCTCAAGGATCCCGGCAAGCAATAAGCGCCGCTGGTGCGCGGCGGCCGACCCGCTGGGGGGTGGCCGCCGCATCAAGGCCAATCCATGACAGTCCTGTTCGACGGCATCGCCTCGGGCGTGCTGCTGTTCCTCATCAGCGTCGGCCTCTCGGTCACGCTGGGGCTGATGAACTTCGTGAACCTCGCGCATGGCGCGTTCGCGATGCTCGGCGGCTATGTGGTCGTCGTCCTGCTGAACCGGCACGGCGTGCCGTTCCTGGCGGCCCTTCCGGTCGTGGTGGCGGTCACGGCGCTGGCCGGCGTGGTGCTGGAGCGCACGCTTTATCGGCGGCTGTACCGGTCCTCGCACCTGGACCAGGTGCTGTTTTCCATCGGCCTGGTGTTCGTGTCGATCTCGACCGCCCATTATTTCTTCGGCGCGCAGCAGCAGCCGCTGCAACTGCCGCCGATGCTGTCGGGGCAGTTCCGCCTGCCCGGCGTCGACCTCGGTGTGTACCGCCTGTTCCTCATCGCCGTCGGCCTGGTGCTGGCCGTGGGCCTGCAGTGGCTGGTGGTGAAAACCAGGTTCGGCGCCAAGCTGCGTGCCGCGGTGGACAACCCGCGCGCCGCGCGCGGCGTGGGCATCGACGTTGACCGGGTGTTCGTCATCACCTTCGCGCTCGGTTCGGCGCTGGCGGGCCTGGGCGGGGCGCTGGGCATCGAGATGCTGGGCATGGACCCGGAATTCCCGGTCAAGTACATCGCCTATTTCCTGATCGTGGTGGCGGTCGGCGGCATCGGCAACATCAACGGCTCGCTGTACGCATCGCTGATCCTGGGGATCTGCGACGTCGCGGGCAAGTACTACGTGCCGCAGGTGGGCGGCTTCGTGATCTACGCCGTCATGGTGGTCACGCTGGTGTTCCGGCCGCAGGGCCTGTTCGGGCGCTCGGTGGTGAGATAGGGCAGCACGATGACGACTCTTTCCCTGGACCGCACGCAGCCCAAGGCATCGCGCACGGCGTGGTGGCGCGAGCGGGCGCCGGAGATCGCCTTCTGGTGCATCCCCGTGGCCGCGTACTTCCTGTTCCCCGGCGACCTCGCGCTGCTGTCGCAGATCGCGATCACCGCGCTGTTCGTGCTGTCGCTGGACCTGATCCTCGGCTACGCGGGCATCGTCTCGCTCGGCCATGCCGCGTTCTTCGGCGTCGGCGCCTATGCCGCCGGGCTGCTGGCCAAGTACGGTTGGGGCGACCCGCTGCTCGGCCTGGCCGCGGCCGGGCTGGTGGCGGCGGCGCTGGGCTTCGTCTCGAGCTTCCTCGTGCTGCGCGGCGCCGATCTCACGCGGCTGATGGTCACGCTCGGGGTGGCGTTCATGCTGTATGAGCTCGCCAACAAGCTCACCAGCATCACCGGCGGGCTCGACGGGCTGCAAGGCATCGTCGTGACGCCGCTGTTCGGCGTGTTCGCCTTCGACATGTTCGGCAAGACGGCGTACATCTACAGCGTCGCGGTGCTGTTCCTGCTGTTCTGGGTGGCGCGGCACCTCGTGCGCTCCCCGTTCGGCCTGTCGCTGCGGGGCATCCGCCAGAACGTGTACCGCATGCCGGCATTGGGCACGCCGGTCCATGCCCGCCTGGTGGCGGCGTACACGGTGGGCGCCGCGTATGCCGGCATCGCCGGGGGGCTGCTGACGCAGACCACCCAGTTCGTGTCGATCGACGTGCTCAGCTTCTCGCGTTCGGCCGGCCTGCTGCTGATCCTGGTGCTGGGCGGCGCCGGCTGCCTTTATGGCGCCATGCTGGGCGCCATCGTCTTCATGACCGTGCAGCACCTGCTGTCGGGCCTGAACCCGACCTACTGGCAGTTCTGGCTCGGGCTGCTGCTGATCTTCGTCGTGCTGTTCGCGCGCGACGGCATCATCGGCGCCCTGCGCGC
>JAMPXR010000061.1 GCA_023701085.1 Ramlibacter sp.
GCCTCGGCGATGCGGCGCTTGAGCGTGTCCTTGCTCTCGAGCTCGCCGAACTTGGTGGTCACCAGTCCCAGCACGACGGTCTTGCCCTTGGGCAGGTAGCGCAGCGGCCGGAAATCGCCCGAGCGGTCGTCGTCGTATTCCATGAAGTACGCATCCAGGTTCATCTCCTTGAGCAGGGCCTCGGCCACCGGCTCGTAGTTGCCGGCGGCGGCGTGCGTGCTCTTGAAGTTGCCGCGGCACAGGTGCATGGCCAGCAGCATGCCCGGCGGCTTCTGCGCCACCACCTTGTTGATGAACCTGGCGTAGCGATGCGGCAGCTCGTTGGGGTCGTCGCCGCGCTGGCGCGCCGCCTCGCGCATCTTCTCGTCGCACAGATAGGCCATGTTGGTGTCGTCCATCTGCACGTAGCTGCAGCCGGCGGCCGCCAGCGAGCGCAGCTCGTCGCCGTAGGCGGTGGCGACGTCATCGTAGAAATCGGGTTCCAGCTCGGGATAGGCTTCCTTGCTGATGCCGGCCCGCCCGCCGCGGAAGTGCAGCATCGTGGGCGAGGGGATGCAGACTTTCGGCGTGCATCCCGCGCTCACCTGGCTCTTCAGGTACTGGAAATCCGCCAGCTGGATGTTGCGCGCGTGCCGTACCTTGTCGATGACGCGCATCACCGGCGGGGCCAGTTCCTCGCTGCCGTCGGGCTTCTTGATGGTGACCGGGATGTCGGTCTTCACGCCGCCGAGCTGCTCCAGGAAGTCGATGTGAAAGTAGGTACGCCGGAACTCGCCGTCCGTGATGCTCTTGAGTCCCACGTCCTGCTGGAACTTCACGATCTCCGAGATGGCCTTGTCCTCGACCTCGCGCAGCTGTGCGGGCGTGATCGCGCCCTTGGCCTTCTGCTCGCGCGCTTCGAGCAGGTATTTGGGGCGCAGGAAGCTGCCGACGTGGTCGTAACGCGCGGGGAGTTGGGTCATGGGGTCTCCTTGGGGTGCCATCAATGGGAAAAGTGTAAGGGGGGCAGCGGTTGGGGGCCAGGGGTCGGGAGGCGGGGTCAGCCCGGCCGCCCGGCCCCCAATCCCTGCTCCTTAACCCCTGACGTCGGCAATAACCTGCGCCAGCACATCCTCATTGCGATGCCCCATCACGTGCACGCCCGCGACGCCCTCGATACGGGCGAGGGCGCGGATCATCTCGACGCACGCGCGCTGGCCTTCGAGCCGCTGGTCGCTGGCGCCCGCGATGCGCTCAAGCAGGCTGCGCGGCACGTGCACTCCCGGCACGTGCGCCGCCATCCATGCCAGCGCCTTGGCGCTGCCCAGGGTGCCGACTCCCACGATGAGCTTGGCGCGCCGGTGCAGTCCGCGCTGCCGCACCTCGCGCATGAAGTCCTCCATCATGTCCAGGTCGAAGCAGAACTGCGTCTGGATGAAGCGGGCGCCCGCGACGATCTTCTTTTCCAGATTGGCCACGCGATCGGCATAGGGCGGCACGAAGGGGTTGGCGGTGGCGCCGATGAACAGGTCCGGCGGCACCTCCAGCTTGCGGCCCGACGCGTATTCGCCCTGGTCGCACATGCCGCGCGCGATGTGCAGCAGCGAGACGGCATCCAGGTCGAACACCGGGCGTGCCTGCGGATGATCGCCCTGGCTCACGTCGTCGCCCGTGAGGCACAGGATGTTCTGCACGCCCAACGCGGCGGCGCCCAGGATGTCGCCCTGGATCGCGATGCGGTTGCGGTCGCGGCAGGTGATCTGGTAGACGGCGGGGTAACCGTGCGCGACCAGGAGGGCCGAAGCGGCCACGCTCGACATGTGGCAGTTCCCGCCCGCCCCGTCGGTGACGTTGATCGCGTCGACCAGTCCGTCGAACCGCGCCGCGCGATCCAGCAGGGCGCGCGGGTCGGCCGAGTCGGGCGGGGCCAGCTCCACCGTCACGACGAATTTCCCCGCGCGGCAGGCCGTCTCGAACGGGCCCAGCCGCGATTCGGGCGTTCGCCTTTCGCTCACGGGTGGCTGGAACGGCGTTTCGGGATGGCCCTCGATCACCCGCATCCAGGTGGAACGGCCCGCGTTGCGCGCGTCGATCGCGGCCAGCAGCGGGGTCGGGCGGGTGCGATGGTCCGGATCGATGTGCTTGGTGCCCTCGGTGGCCTCGACCCACACGCAGCGCATCGCGGCGTCGACTTCGCAAGTGCCATCCGCGCGCACGCCGCCGCAGGGCCCGTTGCGCATCCGCTTGGGGCAGTTCATCGGGCAGGCCATGCCGGTGGCCGACAGCACGCATTGGCCGCACGATCGGCAGTCGAACATGAAGCCCTTGGTCGCGCGCTCGACCGGCCGCAGCATCGCTTCGGCGCGCCGGCGGCCGAGCCAGCGCACCAGCGGTGCCAGTCGCGGCGCCAGCCTTGAGAAAAAGACATAGACGCGGCGCAGACCGCGCGCATGACGTACCGACCACAGGCGAACGGTGTACATGGCCGGCCCCGGATTCAGGCAGCGGCGCGCGGCGCCGCGGTGGGCGACCAGACGCGCTGCGGCTGCCGCAATGCCCGCGTGTCGACGAAGGGGGACGCCGCCAGCTGCACGGCGTCGAACATGGCGCCTTCGGCCAGCCGCGCTTGCGGATCGCCGAAATGCCGGCGCGGTTCCGCGGTGGCGGCGCGCAGCACCGCGGCCAGCGGCAGGCCGGCCTCCAGGAAGCGATCGATCTCGTCGAACAGCGCCGACCCGTGCGCCACGCCCATGCTGCCGGCGTCGGTGCCCGCCAGCACCCGCACCCCCATACGGTGTGCGATCAGGAGATGCTCGGCGTGCGCGTCCAGGATGCGGCGCAGATGGTCCACCGTGCGCGCCGTCCAGCCTGCCGCCTCGGGATGCGCCCATTGGAAATGCACCGGACAGAAGGTGGGCGTCCACGCCAGGTCCTTGTCGCGCATCAGCGCCAGGGTGGCGCGGTCCATGAAGAAGCCGTGCTCGATCGAATCGACACCGGCCCCGGCGGCGACCGCCAGCCCTTTCAGGCCGCTGCAATGGGCCATCACCTTGCGGCCGGCCGCGTGCGCCGCCTCGACGACGATGCGCGCCTCGTCCAGGGTGAACTGCGGCTCGTCGGTGACGGCGCCCGCGTCGAAGTCGATGATGCCGGTGAGGATCAGCTTGATCTCATCGTTGGCGCGGGCGAGGTCCTGCACCGAGCAGCGGATACTTTCCTGGTCGCCCACGTCGGCGGCCATGAAGGCGCCGTAGCGCCGGGCGCGCTTGATCCCGAGCCCGACCGAGCGCACTTGCGCCATGCCGCTGCCGGACCGGCAGGCTTCTTCTCGCAGCTGGTGGTTGATGCCGTGCCGGTCGCCGCCGTCGCGCACGCGGGTCACGCCGTGCGCCAGCGCCTGACGGGCACTGCCGCGCGCGGTTTCGGTCAACGCTTCGAGCGGCAGCTTCAGGTGCGCCGCGCGCAGGTTGGAGTCGGTCGTGGCGCCATCGAGGAAGAGATGGACATGGGCATCCACCAGGCCGGGCATGAGAAACGCGCAACGCTGGACCGGCCAGCCCTGCCGCGCGAGCGCCTCGCCGTGGTCGCCGGCCTCGATCCGGATCAGCCGGCCGTCCAGCACCTGCAGGGTGCTGCGGGCGGTGTGGCGGTCATGCCCGTCGAACCATTCGTCGACCACCAGCACGAGCCTGTCTGAAGCGTTCATGCCTTGTACAGTTTGCGCACGGCGCGCAGCGCGTTGCTGCCCGTCTGTTCGAGGAAGTTCCGATACGCCTGGAGCACGTAATTGTCCTCGGCGAGCGGAGCATAGCCGCGCCAGGGCGTGCCCAGCACGGTGTCGAAGCCATGCGGCACCGCCAGCGTGAGGAAGGCGTTCTCCAGCTGGTGCTTCAGGTCGGAACCGTCGGCGGCCTTGGCGGGCAACTGCTGGCCGATGTTGGACAGGCCGCCCATCATGTGCAGGCCCTTCAGGTCCGGATCACTTCCGATCAGCTTGACCGCTTCCAGGGTCGCGCGGTTCAGGCCCTCGGTGTCGGCGACGACGGCCGAAACGGACAGGTCGATGATGATGTCGTCCAGCGACATGCCATAGTCCTCGCGCAGCCGCAGCGCGGCGCGTTTCGCGGTCCCGGCGATGTCCGCGGCGCTCTTGTTGTTCTTCGGCACCCCGTCCTCCACGCGCTCGGATGCCATGACGATCACCTTGAACGGCCGCTGCGGGTACAGTGCCATCGCGTCCCACCGGTGTTCGGTGATCGAATTGAGGATGGGCAGGGCGCCGCCGGCACGCGCCGGCTCGTAGACCTGCAGGCACAGTTCATGGGTTTGCACGCTTGGCACGTCGAACGAGAGCGGCAGCGTGACCACCGCCTGTATGGCGCGAATCGCTTCGGTGAGGAACACCGGGTCGGTCATCGCGCGCGGCCCGACGTTGACGTTCAGGCAGGCCGCCCCGGCTTGTGCCTGCCGCACGGCCAGCGCCTGCACGCCCTCGAGGTCCGAATTGTCGAACAGCGCCCTCGTGCTCTTGAAGCCCGGATTGATGCGTTCGCCGATGATGTTGATGGGAAAGCCCTGCGATGCCGTCACGATGTCTCCTCCTTACCGAATGCCTGTGAATCCGAGGTGCCGCATGAAGGCCTTCTGGAATCCGGGCCGGGTGCTCAACTCGACGTAGCGGCTGCGGCCGGCGAGCCCGGCGGCCTGTTCGCGCGCGCGGCCGGAGGCCAGCATGCGCTGCACGCCCAGGCCCGCGGCGTTGCCCACCTGCACGAAGCGCTGCGCGGGCAGTGCCGGGAACAGGCCCGTGGCGATCCCGCTTTGCACATCGATGTACGCGCCGAAAGCGCCGGCGATGACGAACCGGGCGATGTCGCCCTCTTGCAGCCCGGCTTCGGCGAGCAGCAGCTCGAGCCCGGTGCGGATCGCCGCCTTGGCCAGTTGCACGGCGCGCACGTCGGTCTGGCTGAAACTCACGCCCTCCGCGAGCCGCGCCGCGCGCTGGCCGCCGTGTTCGCTCACGCCGGGATGGCGCGCATTCAGCCGGCCCCGGTCGTCGGCCATGCCGGCGCGGTGCAGCGCCGCCATGGCATCCAGGACGCCGGAACCGCACAAACCCACCGGCTTCCTGCTTCCGATGACCTCGATCGCCAGCGATCCGTCCGCGGCCAGGCCCACCCGTTCGATCGCGCCTTCGGCCGCGCGCATGCCGCAGGAGATGTGGCCGCCTTCCAGCGCCGGTCCCGAGGGGCACGAGGCGCTCAGGATTTTCCCCTGGTGGATCAGCGAGACTTCGGTGTTGGTACCGATGTCCATCAGCACGGCGGTGCCGCCGGCGGCCCAGTGCTCCTGCGTCGCCAGCAGCGCGGTGACATGGTCGCCGCCGACGAAGCCGCCGATGCCCGGCGCGACGTGCGCATAGGCGCCCGGGCAGGTGTGCAAGCCGAGTTCGCGCGCCTTGATGTCCAGGGCCTGGCTCGTCGCCGCGACGAAGGGCGCGCGCCCGAGCTGGGACACCGGCAGCCCCAGCAGCAGGTGCTGCATCGCCGTGTTGCCGCAGACCACCACGTCCACGATGTAGTCGGGCGCCGCGGCCACCGCGCGGCACAGGTCGGCGGCCAGCGAGTTGATCGCGGTCACGGCGGCTTCGCGCAGCTCCTGCGCGCCGGCGGGCTGCGCGGCCGCATGGTTCACGCGCGTGATGACGTCCGCGCCCCACGCGGCCTGCGGATTCTCGATGGCGAGGCTGGCCAGACGCTGGCCGCTTCGCAAGTCGATCAGGAATGCCGCGACATTGGTGGTGCCCAGGTCGATGGCCAGGCCGAGGCTGGCACTGCCGGGCGGCGCGGCTCCGATCAGCTCGTCGCCACGCAGCCCCGCGCACAGCGACCAGGAGCCCGCGCGCAGCACGCCGGGCAGCGCGCGCGCGGCCCACAGGTCCGCGCGCAAGTCGCTTGTTCCCAGGGCATGCCGCAGCCGCTCCAGGTCGGCGGCGGTGTCCGCCAGGCTGGCCGGGGCAAGGGTCACGTCGACGCTGGTCACCAGCGGATCGAGGTCCAGCGGCCGGGCATGCGCCTCGCTTGCCACGTCGCCACGCACCACCGGCGCCAGCGAGCGCGGCGCCACTTCGACCGTGCAATCCGACACGGCGCGCAACTGGCAGGCGCGCTGCCATTTACCGCGGCCAGGCGGCTGGCCGGACCCGGCGTGCGGGCCGCGCTCGACCTGGCCGTCCACGACGTGGACGGAGCAGGTGCCGCAGGTGCCGCGCCCGCCGCAGGCGCCCACGATGCGAACGCCGTTGCGCCGCGCGCTCTGGAACAGGGTTTCGCCGGCGTGCGTCGAGATCGTGCGTTCCAGGTGCGCGAAGCGCAGCTGAAGTGCCGGCGCGGTCTCGGGGCGCGTGGCATCGTTCATGGTTGCGCTTCCTGGCTTCGCTCGCTCAGGCCGCGGCCGCCGCGCGGGCGCGCACCGCGCAGCGCGCGCTCGACCGACAGCTGTCGCAGCGCGACCAGGTGCTTGCGGGCAGATCCACGCCCACGCCCAGCACCATGGACGTGGACTTCAGCGGATGCATCAGCAGGGAACCACCCAGGCGGATGCCGATCGAATCCGCGTCCGCCAGACGCAGGACGGCGCCCTGGGCCGCAAGCGCCAGGCCCGGGTCGCCGGCGCGCAACTCGCCGCTCATCGAAAGGCCGCGGCGGCTCGCCTCGGCGAACATGCGGTCCTGCGCGGCGCGCGACGTGTCGAAGAGCAGCTCGTTGCCCAGTTCGTCCAAGGCCATCGCCAGCGAGGCGCGGCGCTCGCCGAACAGCTCGCTGACGCGGCGCTCCAGCCCCGGCCCCAAGGTGCATGCGGCGCAGCCGAGCGCCGTCAACTGGCCGGACGCGGGAAGCAGCCGCGGCGCCTCCAGCGATTCGCCGCCGGCCCGCAGCAGCGGTGCCGCCGGACCTTGCAGCGGGACGATGCGATAGCTGTAAGACGCGTCGACCAGCCCTTCCACGCGCGCCATCGCCAGTGCCTGCGCGCGCAGCCGTTGGCGGGCGGGCGACGCTGGCCCGCTCGGCGGTGACGCTTGCGCGTGCCGCAGGACGTCCAGGCCGCGCACGGTTCCCATCCGCAGGACTTCCTGGCCCTAGCCGGCGTATTTGCGCGCGGCGTCGAACATCGCCCGCACATTCGCCACCGGCGCTTCGTCGGGAATCCCGAAGGCGCAGTCGAGGATCAGCTTGCCGCCCTTGTGGAAGACGTTCTCGGCCAGGTGCTTGACGGCGGCATCCACTTCCTGGGGCTGGCCCGTGGTCATCAAGGAAGGCGACAGGTTGCCGCGCAAGGCCACCACATCGCCCAGCACCTCGAAGGCCTTGACCATGTCGGTGCGCTCGAACCAGTAGATGCACTTGCCCGGCGGAACGTCCTTGATGATCTCCAGCCGCTTGGTGCAGTCGGCTTCCCACAGCGGCATCGGGATCAGGCCGGCGTCGATCAGGCCCATCATCATCTTGCGGAAGGGCGGCCACCAGAACTCGCGGAACTGCTTGTCCGACATGAAGGCATCGGGCGCCCAGTGGATCGGGATGAAGACGATGGGATGGCCCGACCCTTTGGCGTTGGCCACGGTCATGCGGGTCAGGAACACCGAGGCCTTGTCGAGCATCTGCAGCAGCTTGTCCTTGTGCCGGTAGATGTCGGTCATCATCCCGCGCGCGCCCCGGAAGTAGTCGGCGATGAAATCGTAGGGGGAAACGGCGGCGGCACCATTGGTCAGCGGGTAGCCGAGCTGCGTCATGCGGTCCGTGAACGCCACGTGATGCTGCATGAAGCGATGGGCTTCCTCGGCCGCCTGGACGATGCGCTGGAACGATTCGCGCACGCGCGGCTTGGCGAAGCCGCGGATGCCGGCCACCAGCCGGAAGTAGTGCAGGCCGGGGAAAACAGGCAGTTCGTCGAAGCCCTCGAAAGCGCTGGCCACCCGGGGCAGGTAGGTGTGCAAGTAGAACCCGGTGGGATCGAACAGGAAGTCGTCGTATTCCTCCGCCTTCATGTATTCCCGGTCGAGGTACTGGAACGGCTGGTTGTCGCCGACGCCGTGGCCGGGCCACTGCAGTTGCTTGAAGCCCAATGCCTCCAGGGTCGGCCCCGAGGTGGTGGACAGCAGCAGGGTGCTGTAGACGTCGGGGTCGAATTCGAGCACGGCGCGCTCGGCCAGCCGCTTGGTCAGCTCGTAGTCGTACATCAGCTCGCGGCAGTTCGCGCCGCCGTACTTGCCCAGCCAGAAGGTGGCGTACATCGCGACCGGCATGCGGTCCGGCTGCTTCAGCGCCACGCAGTCCATGATGCGCTGCCAGCGCGCGTCGTAGGCGGCCCGCGCGGCCGGCGGCGCGGCGACGACGGCGTTCATGCCGGCGCCCCCAGCCAGTGCTTGCACAGCTTGACGGCATCGACCGCGTTGACCCCGAAGGCGTCGGCGCCCGTGTAGGCGCGCACCGTCTCGTCGATCTGGCCGCCGCCGATCATGATCTTGAGCCGCTCGCGGCGGCCGGCTTTCTCGATGGCGGCGATGGTTTCCTTCATCGAGTCGAAGGCCAGCGTGAGGAAGCCCGACAGGCCGACCACGTCCGGCTGGAACTCGTCGATCGCCCCCAGGAAATTGTCGACCGGCACGTCGATGCCGATGTCCCTGACCTCGAAGCCGTTGATGTCGAGCATGAAGGTCACGATGTTCTTGCCGATGTCGTGCAGGTCGCCGTGCACCGTGCCGATCAGCACCTTGCCCAGCTTGCGGCGTTCCTCGCCGGGCCTGACCTTGATCAGGGGCTTGGCGATGGCCCCTATGGTCTCGAGCATCTCGCCCGCCAGCACCAGCTCGGGCAGGAAGTACTCGCCCTCCTCGAAGCGCTTGCCGACCATGTCCATGGCCGCGCGGCACAGGTCCAGCACCCGCACCGGGTCTTTGCCTTCCTCCAGCAGCATGCGCCGCGCCGCGGCCAGCGCCTCGTCCTCGTTCATGTCGGCCATCGCTTCGACGAGCCGCCTCTCCTCGTCGTTCCAGTCGCTCATGGGTGTCTCCTCGCCCGGCGGCCTCGCGCGCAAGCGCCCGCGCGGCCTCGAGTCGATTGACGGTAGTCCCATTTAGTTGGCATGTCAACTAATTGACAAGCCTTCCTTGCGCAAACCCGTGTAGTGGTTAACCCGGAGAAGCCGGCCGGCTATTCGTCGGCGTCCGGCGAGGGGCGGGCGCGCCGCCGTCCCGCCGCCTTGGGGAAGCGCTGCGCGACGTAGCGGTCCGTCGCCGCTTCGACATGGGGCAGGTTGTCGTGCAGGCGCCGCAGCAGGGTGGTCAGGGTTTCGAGCTCCGCCGGCTCCAGCACCGACACCAGCGCGCGCTCGCGCTCCAGCGCGATGCCGATCATCTGGTCGTGCAGCCTGCGGCCCTTGGCGGTCAGCCGGGCGATGCGCAGCCGCCCGTCGCCGTCGTCCAGCGCCATCGAGATCAGCCCGCGGGCCTGCATGCGCTTGAAGCAGCGGCTTACGGAGGCCTTGTCCATGCCGATGATGCGCGACACCTGCTGCGCGGAGATGGAATTCTCGACCGCCAGCAGCATCAGGCAGCGCCAGGTTTCGATCCCCACGTCGAACACGTTGAGGTAGTGATGCGACGCCCCGCGCTGCAGCTTGCTGGCGAGCCAGGCCAGGATGGCGGGCAGGTAGCGC
>JAMPXR010000062.1 GCA_023701085.1 Ramlibacter sp.
AATCCCCGCGATCCCGCCTCCTGGCCCGGCCTGCCGCGCGCCGCCCTTTGCCTGGCGCTGGGGGTGGCCATCGTGGTGGCGCTCTGGGTCGCCTGGCTCGAGGCCTCGGATGCCGAGCTGGAGGCGGAGCAGAAGAAGGAAGTGGCCTTGCGCGCGGACTACAAGAAGAAGCTGGCGCAGGCGGTGAACCTGGACGCGCTCAAGAAGCAGCGCGAACAGGTGCAGCACTACGTGACCCAGCTGGAAAAGCAACTGCCCAGCAAGGCCGAAATGGACGCCCTGCTGTCCGACATCAACCAGGCGGGGCTGGGCCGCAGCCTGAGCTTCGAGCTGTTCCGTCCCGGTCAGGTCAGCGTCAAGGAGTACTACGCCGAACTGCCGATCACCCTGCGCGTGACAGGCCGGTTCCACGATGTCGGGGCGTTCGCGGCGGACGTCGCCAACCTGTCGCGAATCGTGACGCTGAACAACCTGCAGATCGTGCCCGGCAGGGATGGGGCGCTGGCGATGGATGCCACCGCCAAGACCTACCGGTACCTCGACGCCGAAGAGGTGGCGGCTCAGCGCAAGGCCACGCCGGGAGCACCGAAAAAATGACAGTCAAGACCGCAGCGACGGCCTTCGTCGTCGCCAGTATGCTTGCCGGCTGCAGCTCCTCGGGGCAGGAGGAACTGCAGGCCTGGATGAACGATCAGCGCGCCCAGACGCGGCCCAAGGTGGATCCGATCCCGGAGCCCAAGAAGTTCACGCCGCAGGCCTACACGCAGGAAGGGCTGACCGAACCCTTCAGCAACGTGAAGCTGACGCAGGCGCTCAGCCGCGAGGCGTCCCAATCCACGTCGAACGCGGCCCTGGTGGCGCCGGAGCTGACCCGGCGCAAGGAGCCGCTGGAGAGTTTTCCGCTCGACACCATGCAGATGGTCGGAAGCATGGCCAGGCAGGGCCGCCCGGTGGCGCTGCTGCGTGTCGACAACCTGCTTTACCAGGTCCGTCCGGGCAACTACCTGGGACAGAACTACGGAAAGATCCTGAAGGTGGGGGAGACGGAGGTGGTCCTGCGCGAGATCGTGCAGGACGCCGCGGGTGAGTGGATCGAGCGCACCGCCACGTTGCAACTGCAAGAGAGGTCAAAGTGAACAAGAACCGGATCGGTTGGACGCGGGCATGGATCTTCGCGTGCCTTTTCTTCGCGGCGGCCTGGCCGCTCGCCCTGCGGGCCCAGACCGTGGTCGAGGCCGTTTCCAGCTCCATGCAGGGCGGCGCCGAGGTCGTGCGCATCGACTTTTCCCAGCCGCTGACCGCGATACCGCCGGGCTTCGCGATCCAGGCGCCCGCGCGCATCGTGCTCGATGTCGCCGGCGCGAGGAATGGCATGGGACGCTCGACGGTCGAAATCAACCAGGGCAATCTGCGCTCGGCCAACGTGGTGCAGGCCGGTGACCGGACTCGCCTGGTGCTGAACCTCAAGACCGCGGCCGCGTACAAGGCGCAGTTGCAGGGCAAGTCATTGCTGGTCGTGCTCGAACCCGCCGGCCCCGGCACCCCGGCCGCCACGTCGCCGGCCTTCGCGGAAAGCCGCAACGCGGAGACGCAACCGATCAAGGACCTGGATTTCCGGCGCGGCAGCGACAGTTCCGGCCGCGTGATCGTGGACCTGACCAGCAACCAGGTTGGCGTCGACATTCGCCAGCAGGGCCAGAATCTCGTCGTCGAATTCCTGAAGTCCTCGCTGCCCGAAGGCCTGCGCCGCCGGCTGGATGTGACGGACTTCGGCACGCCGGTCCAGACCGTGACGACCTTCCAGGCGGGCGACCGGGTGCGCGTGGTGATCGAGCCCAAGGGCGCCTGGGAGCACAGCGCCTACCAGAGCGACAACCAGTTCGTGGTCGAAGTGCGTCAGGTCAGGATCGATCCGACCAAGCTGACCCAGGGCCCGGGTTTCAGCGGCGAGAAGCTGTCGCTGAATTTTCAGAACATCGAGGTGCGTTCGCTGTTGCAGGTGATCGCCGACTTCACCAATTTCAACATCGTCACCTCGGATTCCGTGACCGGCGCCGTCACGCTGCGCCTGAAGGACGTGCCCTGGGACCAGGCGCTGGACATCGTCCTGCAGGCCAAGGGCCTGGGCATGCGCAAGAACGGCAACGTCATCTGGATCGCGCCCAAGGACGAGATCGCCGCGAAAGAAAAGCTGGACCTCGAATCGCGTGTCGCGATCCAGAGCCTGGAGCCGCTGCGCACGCAGTCCATCCAGCTGAACTACACGAAGGCCGCCGACATCGCGGCCCAGCTCACGGCGGGAACGGGCGCCGCCCGGATCCTGAGCACGCGCGGCAGCGTGATCGCCGAGCCGCGCACCAACCAGCTGTTCGTCACCGACATCAGCTCGCGGCTGGAAGCCGTGCAGCAGCTGGTGGCCAAGCTCGATATCGCCGTGCGGCAGGTGCTGATCGAGGCGAGGATCGTGGAAGCGTCCGACACCTTCGGCAAGTCGCTGGGCGTGCGGCTGGGCGGCAGCGACCTGCGCGGCGTGCGCGGGGGCGATCCGGGATACTCCGTGGGCGGCAGGAACCGGCTGGCGCTGGGCGGCACTTACAACGCCGTCTCCTCGACCACCGGGGAAAGCGTCAACACGCTGGATACCGTCAACACCACCTTCGTGAACCTGCCGGCCATCGGGCAGGGCGGTTTCACGCCCACCAGCTTCGCGATCTCGCTGTTCAGCGCCGCCGCGAACCGCTTCCTGAATCTCGAATTGTCCGCGCTGGAGGCCGATGGAAAGGGCAAGCTGGTGTCCAGCCCGCGCATCGTGACCGCCGACCAGACCAAGGCGATGATCGAGCAGGGCACGGAGTTTCCCTACCAGCAGGCGACCGCGAGCGGCGCCACCGCCGTGACCTTCCGCAAGGCCACGCTGAAGCTGGAAGTGACGCCGCAGATCACGCCGGAGGGCAACATCATCCTGGACCTGGACATCAACAAGGACAGCCGCGGCGAAACGACGGCCGCCGGCATCGCCATCAACACCAAGCACATCAGGACCCAGGTGCTGGTCGAAAACGGGGGGACCGTCGTGATCGGCGGCATCTTCGAGCTGACGGAAAGCGAGAACGAAGCCAAGGTTCCGGTGCTGGGCGACCTGCCCGGCGTCGGCAACCTGTTCAAGGGCAGGACGCGCACCGCCAACAAGCAGGAGATGCTGGTGTTCATCACGCCCAAGATGATCGCGGACCGTGCCGCGGCACGGTGACAGCCAAGACTTATCTATCAACGAGAACGACCATGCGCTTTTTGTCTTATCTGCTGACGCTCCTGTTCGCTGTCCTGGTCGCCGCCTGCGGCGGCGGTGGCGGCTCGCCGGGCGCCGTTCCCGGGCAACAGCCGGCCAAGAACGACCCCATCCTCACCTTGGCGATGCAGGATTCGGCGGGCACGCCCACCAACTCGGTCGGCGCCACGGGCAGCACGCTGCTGCTGGCAACGGTGACCGATCCCAGCGGGATGCCCATTCCGAACCAGGTCGTCGATGTTTCCGGGGAGGCGAGCAAGGTCGTCTTCCCCGAAGGCAACACGGCGCTGACCAATGCGTCCGGCGTGGCCATCATCAAGCTGGCGCGGGCGTCGCTGGTGGCAACCGGAGCCGGCTCGCTCACCGGCACTTACACCTACAAGGCGGGCTCGCTCAGCAAGTTCCCCAATGGGAACACGCCCCCGTCCGTCGATACGGTCGTCACCGCTTCCATCGGCTACCAGCTGTCGGCGAGCAACATCGCGCTCACGAACCTGGACATAGGGGCCGCGACCCTGGCGGCCTACGGCACGCGCCAGGTCACCGTCCAGGCGAACATCAACGGCGCGCCGGCGGCCGCATCGCCCATTTCGGTCACCTTCACCGCCTCCTGCGGGCAAATCCTTCCCAGCACCGGGACCACCAACAGCAGCGGCGTCGTGGCCGTGAGCTACACCGCGACGGACGCCCCCGGATCCGGCGCCAGCACGCAAGGCTGCGGCGGACAGACCGTCCAGATCAGTGCCAGCACGGCCGGCGCGCTGGTGGTCAGCAAGTCATTGTCGGTGACCCCGGCGCCCGCGACCAACATGAGCTTCGTCGGGGTGAACCCTTCCCGGATATTCCTGGCCAACTCCGGGGGTCCCACGCAGGCCATCGCTGAATTCAAGCTGGTGGACGCGAATGGCGCGGCCTTGTCCGGCCAGTCCATCAAGCTGGCGCTGAAGACCTTGAACGGCGGCGTTCCGAAGGCGACGCTGGGCTCGGTCGGCAACATCGAGCCGGTCACCTTGGTCTCGGACGCCGGGGGCAAGGTCGCGGTGCCGGTGTTCTCCGGCAGCGTCCCGACCAGCGTGATCGTCAATGCGTCGCTGGTGTCGAATCCCCTGGTCCAGACGGACTCCTCCATCCTGACGATCGCGTCCGGGCGTCCGGCTCAGGACCGGGTGAGCCTGGCGCTCGAGAAGCTGGCCATCGAGGGCGCGAACATCGACGGCGTGCAGACCGCCGTCACCCTGTCCCTGGCGGACCGCCAGGGCAACCCGGTGCCCGATGGAACGGCCGTGAACTTCGTCACCGAGGGCGGCGTGATGATCCCGCCGGTGTGCAATACGGGCGGGACCAAGAACCCCACCACGGGGCTGTTCAGCGACCCGGGGAATTCCCGGTGCACCGTGCAGATCCGCTCGCAGAATCCCCGCTCGGCGAACGGCCGGATTTCGATCCTGGCCTATGTGGCGGGCGAGGAAGACTTCGTCGACAGCAACTTCAACAACGTGTACGACTGCGGCGAGGGCTTTAACGACCTGGGCACGGCGACCCGGGACGACAACGAAAACGGCGCATTCGACAGCGGTGAATTTTCGGTGCCCAGGGACGCCGCGGCGAGCGCCTGCGCAGCGAGCAGCGTACCGACCCCCAGCTCCGGGGACGGCGTCTGGGGCGCGGCGGACGTGCGCAAGCAGGCCATCGTCATCTTCTCGACCAGCCAGGCGGCCATTTCGGGCGCATTCCAGCCGCCGGTCGCCACCACGACCACCACCGGGACGGGGACGGCGACGTCCACCATCACCGTGTATTCGATCGTCGGGCTGGACCTGATCGTCGCCGACCTGAACGGCAACAGCGTGGCCACCGGCAGCACGATTCAATTCACCGCGGTGGACCGCACCGCGGACCAGGCCAGCTGCGCCATGACCAGTGCCACGAGCTACGTGGTTCCGAACTCGCTGGCCCCCATGGCCCTCACGGCCGGCTTCAAGGGATGCACCGCGGGAGATATCATCAACGTGAAAGTCACTTCACCGTCAGGGCTGGTCACCTCCAGGGACTTCGTTGTCCCATAGGTAGGGGTTCCATTCAATCGGCAATTTGAGGCTGATCCTTATCGGTCTGCCCGGTTCGGGCAAGACCACCGTCGGGCGGCAACTCGCCCGGCGGCTGGGGCTTGCGTTCCAGGATTCGGACCACGTGATCGAGCAGCGGCTGGGCTGCTCGATCCGCGACTATTTCGCGCGTGACGGCGAGGCCGCGTTTCGCGACGTCGAGGAGTCGGTCATCCGCGAACTCAGCCAGGGCGCCGACGGCGTGCTGGCCACCGGCGGCGGGGTGGTGCTCCGCCCGGCGAACCGCGAGCGACTGCGCCAGTGTGGCCCTGTCGTCTACCTGCGTTCCACGCCGGAAGAAGTGTTCAGGCGCCTGCGGCACGATCGCAACCGGCCCTTGCTGCAGGTCGCCGACCCCCTGGCCACGCTACGCGGTCTGTTCGAGCAACGTGACCCGCTCTATCGGGAGACGGCCCATTTCGTCATCGAAACCGGGCGACCGTCGGTGGCGACGCTCGTCAACATGATCCTGATGCAGCTGGAGCTGTCCGGGGTGATTCCCGCACGCTCCTAGGGGATGCGGGCCGGTGGCGAGCGCAGGCCCTAAACTCGCCCTCATGCCCGCCGCTCACCCCTCGCGCCTGCACCAGGTCGACATCGAACTCGCAGACCGCAGCTATCCGATCGTCATCGGCCACGGTTTGCTGCGCGATGCGGCCACCTGGGCCGGCGTACCGGCAGCGGCCCAGGCGATGGTGGTCACCAACGCGACGGTCGCACCGCTGTATGCGGGCCCGCTGGTGCAGGGCCTGCGCACCCTGCACCGATCGGTTCACGTGGTGACGCTGCCGGACGGCGAAGAGCACAAGAACTGGCAAACCCTCAACCTGATCTTCGACGAGCTGCTGCGCAACGCCTGCGACCGCCAGACCGTGCTGTATGCGCTGGGCGGCGGCGTCGTGGGCGACATGACCGGTTTCGCCGCTGCCAGCTACATGCGCGGCGTGCCCTTCGTGCAGGTGCCCACCACGCTGCTGGCCCAGGTCGACTCCTCCGTGGGGGGCAAGACCGGCATCAACCACCCCCTGGGCAAGAACATGATCGGCGCGTTCTACCAGCCGCGGCGGGTGGTCTGTGACCTGGACACGCTGGCGACCCTGCCGCAGCGCGAATTCAGCGCGGGCCTGGCCGAAGTCATCAAGTACGGGCCGATCGCCGATATGGAGTTCCTGGCTTGGCTCGAAGGCAACATCGAGCGGCTGATGGCGCGCGAGACCTCGGCGCTGGCGCACGCGGTCGGGCGCAGTTGCGAGATCAAGGCCGGGGTGGTGGCGCGTGACGAGCGCGAAGGGGGGCTGCGCGCCATCCTGAATTTCGGGCACACGTTCGGCCACGCCATCGAAGCCGGCCTGGGTTACGGGCAGTGGCTGCATGGCGAGGCGGTGGGCTGCGGCATGGTGCTGGCGCTGGATCTGTCGCGACGGCTGGGCCTGGTCGACGGCGCCTTCGTCGAGCGGCTGGTTCGCCTGCTGGAGCGGGCTGGCTTGCCCGCCGTCGCACCGTCGCTGGGCGTGGACCGCTACCTGGAACTGATGCGCGTGGACAAGAAAGCCCAGGGCGGCGAGATCAATTTCGTGGTGATCGACAAGCCCGGCAGTGCCGCGGTGCGAACGGCGCCGCAGGCCGTGGTGCGAGAGGTGATCGAGCGTGGCTGCCGCCCCGCCTGAAGTGCGGCTGGCCCCCTTCGCTTGCGACCCGCGGCACTCGCGCGGCCGGCGCCACGCCGAGGAAGACGCGCCCGGCCGCACCGCGTTCCAGCGGGACCGGGACCGCATCGTGCACTCCACGGCATTCCGCCGCCTGGTCTACAAGACACAGGTCTTCCTGAACCATGAAGGCGACCTGTTCCGCACGCGCCTCACGCACTCGCTCGAGGTGGCGCAGCTGGGCCGGTCCATCGCCCGCTCCCTGGGTCTCAACGAGGACCTGGTGGAAGCCATCGCGCTGGCCCACGACCTGGGCCATACCCCGTTCGGCCACGCGGGCCAGGACGCGCTGAACGAGTGCATGGACGGCCGGGGTGGATTCGAGCACAACCTGCAGAGCCTGCGCGTGGTCGATGAGCTCGAGGAACGCTACCCGCGCTTCAACGGTCTGAACCTGAGCTTCGAGACGCGGGAAGGCATCCTGAAGCACTGCACGCGCGCCAACGCGCAGCGGCTGGAGGCGGGCGAACCCGGCGGCGTGGCGCGCCGGTTCCTCGACGGCAGCCAGCCGAGCCTGGAGGCGCAGTTGTGCAACCTGTCCGACGAGATCGCCTACAACGCGCACGACATCGACGACGGGCTGCGCTCGGGGCTGGTCACGCTGGAGCAGCTGTCCGAGGTCGAACTGTTCGAGCGGTTCCGCCGGCAGGCGCTGGCCGAATTTCCCGAACTGCAGGGCCGGCGCCTGCTGTACGAATCGATTCGGCGCATGCTGGCCGCCCAGATCGATGACGTCATCACGGCCACCCGGGCGGCGCTGCAAGCCGCCGGTCCCGCCAGCGCCGACGAGGCACGGGCGGCCGGCCCGCTGGTGCAGTTCAGCGAACCGATGCGGGACCGATCCGGGATGCTCAAACGGTTTCTGCTGCGCAACCTTTACCGCCATCCGCAAGTGGCGGTGAAGACCGGGCAAGCCAGGCAGGTGGTGCGCGACTTGTTCGCCGTCTACCTGGACGATCCCGGCCAGATGCCCGCGGACTTCGCGGCCCGGGCCGACACCGCACGGACGGTGGCCGACTACATCGCCGGGATGACGGACCGCTTCGCGGCGCGCGAGCACGAGCGCCTGACCGGCAGGAATCTGCTGGCGTGATGCGACGGATCGATCCCGCGCTGCTGGTCGTGCTGGGGGGCATCAGCGCCGCCCTGCATGTGGGCAAGCTGCCGCCGGCCCTGCCGGTGCTGGGCGACGCGCTGGGCGTGACGCTGCTGCAGGCCGGATTCCTGCTTTCGCTGGTGCAGCTGGCGGGCATGACGCTGGGCCTGCCGGTCGGACTCGCGGCGGACAGCCTGGGCTTGAAACGCACGATGGTCGGCGGGCTGGTGATTCTTTCGGTCGCGGGGCTGCTCGGGGGCTGGGCGCGCACGCCGCAGACCCTGATGTGGCTGCGAGCGCTCGAGGGCATGGGTTTTCTGCTGGCAGCCATGCCGGCGCCCAGCCTGATCCGCCGGCTCGTGACGCCGGCGCGCATGAACGCGACGCTCGGCTTGTGGGGTGCGTACATGCCCTTCGGGACCGCCATGGCCCTGCTGTGCGGACCCCTGGTGATGGCGGCCGCAGGCTGGCAGGGCTGGTGGTGGCTGATCGGCGCGGCTTCCGCCTTCATGGCGCTGTGGCTGTGGCTGGCGCTGCCGCCCGACAGGCAGCACGCGCCACAGCGCGGCGGCGGCGCCACCCGGGGCTGGTTCGAGCGGCTGCGCCGGACCTTGTGCGCGCCCGGGCCGTGGCTGGTCGCGCTGAGCTTTGCCGTGTACTCGAGCCAGTGGCTCGCGGTGATCGGGTTTCTGCCTTCGATGTACGCCCAGGCCGGATTGAGCGCGGCGATTGCCGGCCCGGCCACGGCCCTCGCGGCGGCGGTGAACATGGGCGGCAACATCGCGTCGGGTCGCCTGCTGCAGCATGGGCGGCCTCCAGAGCAATTGCTCTACATCGGGTTTTCGGTGATGGCCCTGGGCGGCTTCCTGGCATTCGCGCCGGTCTGGGACCGGGTCGACGCGCAACTGGCGGCGGCGCTGCGCTATGGCGCCGTGTTGATGTTTTCCGTCGTGGGCGGTCTCATTCCCGGCACCTTGTTTTCGCTGTCGGTGCGGCTCGCGCCGGGGGAGCACACCATCTCGACCACCGTGGGCTGGATGCAGCAGTGGTCCGCGCTGGGCCAGTTCGCCGGGCCGCCGCTGGTGGCCTGGGTGGCGACCCGTGCCGGCGGCTGGCAATGGAGCTGGGTGGTGACCGGCGGCTGCGCTGTCGCCGGCCTGGGGCTTGCGCGCATCATGAGCGCGCTGCTGGGACGCGACCGACAGCGCGGCGCGGATGCGGTCCAAAGCTAAAATTCAGCGCGCAACGCCCAATGCGCGACGGCGTGCCGACGTGATGCGGCAGTGATGGGCCCTCCGGAAATGAAACAGGAACAGCTGGATCTGCGGCCCGGTCAATCGGTCGAACTGCTCAAGGAACTGCACATCCTGACGCGGGACGGGCGGATCAACCAGGATTCGCGGCGCAAGCTCAAGCAGGTTCATCACCTCTACCAGTTCATCG
>JAMPXR010000063.1 GCA_023701085.1 Ramlibacter sp.
AGCGCGCGCATCTTCGGGTGCACGATGCCCTGGATGCGGCGGCGCGCATCGAGCACGTCGATGTAGTCGGCGGCGCTTTGCGATTTCCCGGCCTCGAAACGCTGCAGGATCCAGGGGTCGTAGAGCGCGGCATGCTGCTCCACCAGCGGTCGATGCCAGGCGTATGCCTCCGCGCCCACCAGCCCGCCCTTGCCGTTGATGCGCGGGATCTCGTGCAATTCGGGCAGGGAGAGTTCGCTCAGCGACACACCGGCGGAGGAGAGCGCGGCAAGGGCGCGCGCAAAAGCGGCGGACACGGCGTCGTCCATGCCGTCGGTGACGTAGGACCCCACCAGGCCGGCGCGCAGTCCGGCGAGCGCGGGCGCCGCCTGCGCCTGGAAGTCCTCGCCCGCATCGGCGTCGGCGATGATCGCGTCCACCGCCGCGCAGCAGGCCACCGAATTGGCGAGCGGTCCGACCGAATCGAGGCTCGTCGACAGCGGCACCGCACCTTGCCGTGGCACCCGGCGCGCCGTCGGCTTGAAGCCGACCACACCACACAAGGCCGCCGGAATGCGGCACGATCCGCCGGTGTCGCTGCCGAGCCCAAACAGCGCCATGCCGTCGGCAACCGCCACGGCCGCGCCGGAGGACGAGCCCCCCGGGATGCGCCGCTCGGCGCGGCGCCAGGGGTTCGCGGGGGTGCCGTGGTGCGGGTTGATGCCCAGGCCGGAGTAGGCGAACTCCGTCATGTTCGTGCGGCCCAGGAGCACGAAGCCGGCGCGGCGCAGCCGCTCCACCGCGGGCGCGTCGGCGCTGGCCGCGGGTTGGTCGGCCAGCACCCGCGAGCCGGCGCACGTGCGCTGGCCGGCGACGTCGAACAGGTCCTTGATTGCGATCGGGATGCCCGCGTAAGGGCCGGGGTAGGCGCCGGCGCCGCGCAAGCGGTCGTAGGCGTCGGCGGCAGCCCGCGCCTCGTCGGCAGCAACCTGCACGAAGGCGCGCGCGCCCTCACCGGCGGGATCGAGCGCGCGTTCCAGGCTCGCCTCGACGAGCGCGCGGCTGCTGGTCTCGCCGCGCGCCAGCGCCTGCGCGGCCGCGGCCAGCGTTCGGGGCGGCGCCACGCTGTGCGGTGCCATTCTCGTCACTGCGGGTCGTAGTAGTGCGACTCGACCAGCAGGCAGCCTTCCTCGGAGCGGAACGGGCCGTGCCAGACCCCGGGCGGCCGCACGCAGTAGGTGTGCGCGACGAACTTCTCGCCGCCCTTGCCGTCCTTGTCGTTGCCGACCCAGAGGTCGCCCTTGACGACGAAGACCTCTTCCCAGTGGTCATGGATGAACGGCTCAGTGGTGAACGCGCCGGGCAGGAAGCGCAGCAGCCGGGTGTGGCCGCCGCGCTTGTTCGCCGTGTCCAGCGTGCCCGACAGGATCTTCTGCTGCACGCCGGCCGGATAGCCCTTGGGACTTTCCCACCCGGAGTCGATGTCGACCTGGTAGAACTCGCGATGCTGCTTGTTGACGGCCATGAAATCTCCTTTTCCTGTGGTTGACGATCAATCCTTGACCCGCGCGAGGCTGATGCCCCGATCGAATTCCTTCTCGAACTTGCCTGCTTCGAACACGCTCTCGGCGATGTTGAAGAATCCGCCCGAATCGCGCTGCTCCGGACTGGTCACGTGCATCGCGATCGAGTCGAAGGGGCAGGTCTGCACGCACATCTCGCAGCCGATGCAGTTGTGGTGCAGCGAGCCGACCTGCTCGTCGGCCTGCTTGAGTGCGTCGTAGAAGCAGGTCTGGATGCAGATCGTGCAGCGCGGGTTCTTGCAGCTCGCATGGTTGACCTCGCTGTGCATGCGGGCCTTCTTGAACTGATCCCCGTAGTCCTTCACCGAGCGGCGGGATGCGATGCCGAGCATCGAATCGATGTCCTCATAGCCATGGGTGTCCATGAAGTCGGCAAGCCCGTCGATGATCTTGGGCAGGTACTTGATGCCCTTGAGCATGAGGACCGATCCGACCTGCACCAGCGGCGCCCCAGCCATGATGAACTCGACGACGTCGCGGTGGTCGTAGATGCCGTTGGAGCCGGTGATGGGCATGCCCAGCTCGGTGTAGATGCGGTGCACCCACCGCAGCGACAGCGGCTTCGCCCACACGCCGCCGATGCCGGCCGGACCGCCCAGACGGGGCGAGCCGGTCTCGATGTCGACGGAAAAACCGGTGTAGCGGTTGGTCGCCGTGACTGCGGCGGCGCCGGCGTCGCGCACCGCACGCGCCACGTCGAGCACGCGCGACTGGTCGGGCGTCAGCTTGACGATCACGGGAATCTTCACGGCTTCGCACACCCTGCGCGTGACCTCGGCGGCGACTTCGGGCACCTGCCCGATCATGCTGCCGCCGTGGACGCCGGGCATCATCGCGGGATGGGGGCAGCCGAAGTTGAGTTCGACCATCGGCAGGCCGCAGTCCTCGATGGTGCGGCAGATATCGACCCAGCTCTGCACCGTCTTGCCGCCCGCACTTCCGATGAGGTGCGAACCGCGGTCCGCGGCGTATTTCTGCAGCTCCTTCAGATAGGGAATCCAGTCCTTGTACGCCATCGACGAGTAGCCCGAGCGGCTGTAGAAGACGAAGTTCTTGCTGACCTTGCCCTTGATCGGCTCGTTCTTCTCGTTGAGGATCGCGTACTTCGAGTTCTGCGTCAGGCGCGCCATGTCCTCGATGTCGGTCAGCGTCTTGATGATCATGCCGCCGGCGCCAGCGTCGACGCATTCGCGGATCACCTCCGGGCTGTTGGTGGTTTCGATCGATGCGATCACCACGGGGTTCTTGAACTTCACTCCACAGAACTCGAGGGCGAGGTTGGCCACTTTGGGGTCTCCTGGTTGATGTTGAGGCGGCCGGTGCGGTGCGCCTGACAATGATAGTTAGTATACGAACGAAAAGAACCGTGTCAATGCGGCCGAGCGTGAAACGTCGTCAAAACCTATTGGTGAATTCCCTGTAGGAAAAGTGTCTGATGCCGGGGCGTCGGACGGGAATGGGCGCGCTGTCAGTTAGTACACGATATATCGTGCGCCGCAGCTAGCCCTTTCCCATTTGCCGCGGCAGCCAGGTCACGACCTCCGGAACCAGGTAGATCAGGACCACGAAGGCGAGCAAGATCAGGAAGAAGGGGAAGGCGACGCGGCTGACGAACCCGATATCGCGTCGCGTCATGCTTTGCAGCACGAACAGGTTGAACCCCACGGGAGGCGTCACCTGCGCCATCTCCACGACGATCACGATGTAGATGCCGAACCAGAGCAGGTCGAACTTGGCCGCCGTGACCACCGGCAGCAGCACCGCCATGGTCAACAATACCATCGAAATCCCGTCGAGCAAACAACCCAGCGCGATGTAGAGCAGCGTCAATGCGAGCAGCAGCTGCCCCTGCGACAGGCCGAGCTGGGCGACCCAGTCGGCCAGCGCGCGGGGAACGCCGGTGAAGCCCATGGCGATGGTGAGGAAGGACGATCCCGCCAGGATCAACATGATCATGGTCGTCGTCTTCATCGCCCCCGTCACGGTGTCGGCGAATACGCGCCAGGTGAAGCCGCCCGAGAGGATGGACAGCGCGAGCGCGCCCAGGACGCCGATCGCGGCCGACTCCGTGGCCGTCGCGATGCCGGCGTAGATGGAGCCGAGCACCGCGGCGATCAGCAGCACCGTGGGCACCAGGTCGGCGCTCGCGCGCAGCTTGCCGGCGAAGTCGACTTTCAGGTCGTTCACGGGAATGCGCTCGGGATGCAGCAGCGACCAGCCGCCGACGTACAGCATGAACAGGCCGGCGAGCAGCACGCCGGGGACGACGCCCGCGATGAACAGCTGGTTGATCGAGACGTCGGCGGTGACGCCGTAGACGATCATGATGATGGAGGGCGGTATCAGCAGCCCCAGCGTGCCGGCGCCCGCCAGGGAGCCCACGATCATCTCCGCCGGGTAGCCGCGCTTTTCCAGTTCGGGCATGGTGATCTTGCCGATGGTGGCGCAGGTTGCCGCCGACGAACCCGAGATCGCCGCGAAGATGGCCGACCCGACGACGTTGACCTGCATCAGACGCCCGGGCAAGGGCGCCATCCAGGGCGCCAGCCCGCGGAACATGTATTCGGAGATCTTGGAGCGGAACAGGATCTCGCCCATCCAGATGAAGAGCGGCAGCGAGGTCAAGGTCCAGCTCGACAGCGAGCCGAAGATGGTGGTGGCCATGGCCTCACCCGGCATCTTGGTCGAATACATCAGGGTCGCGACCAGCGCCACGCCCACCAGGGCGAGGCCGATCCACACGCCCAGCCCCAGCAGCAAGAGCATGGTGCCGATGATGGCCACCGCCATCATCGGGCTCAGGAGTTCAGCGGTCGGCACGCAGCACCTCCCCCGATTTCGGCTCGATTCCCGCTGCCGCCCCGTGCCAGACGCGGCGCGCACGTTCGGCAACCGTCAGGAAGAAGGTGACGGCTCCGAGGGCCATCGCCGCCTGCGGAATCCACATCGGCAGCGCGATCAATCCGGAACTGCGCTCGTCCAGGTGCCAGGACTGCCACGCGAGCTTGGAGATATGCCAGGCCAGATAGGCCGCCAGCGCGGCGGCCAGCGTGACGGCGAGGCGTTCGAGCATGCGCCGGGTTTCCGCCCCGACGCGGTCCAGGACCAGCGTCACGCGGATGTGTTCGTCGGCCGCGAACGTGTAGGCCAGGGCCAGGAACGCGGATGCTCCCATGAAGTAACCGGCGAACTCGTCGGCTGCGCGCGGGATGTAGGGCAGAAACTGGCCGCCAAGCTGATAAAGCACCATCGCTTCGACCGCGACGAAGCTGATCGCCCCCAGCAGCGCGGTAAGCCCCACCAGTCGTTGCAGCAGTGAGTTCATCTTCAGATCTCCGGCTTGCAGCCGGGACTTGCGTCCCGGGCGAATCCCTATTTACGATAAGTGTCCACGATCGACTTGCCGTCCGGCCCCGCGCCTGCCAGCCATTCGTCCGCCAGTTGCTTGCCGACGCGGTTGAAGTCGGTAACCAGCTTCGGGCTGGGCGCCAATACCTTCATGCCGTTGTCGGCGAGCGTCTTCTTGGTGGCCTCGGCCACCTCGCGGCTGGAGGTCCAGCCCGCTTCCTCGGCCTTCTTCGCTTCGGCCAGCAAGGCGTCCTGCGTGGCCTTGTCGAGGGCGGCGAACGCGGCCTTGTTGACGATGACCATGTTCTTGGGCAGCCAGGCCTGCACGTCGTAGAAATACTTCAGCGATTCCCAGACCTTGTAGTCGACGCCCGATTGGGCCGACGACATCAGGGAGTTGATCTTTCCGGTGGCCAGCGCCTGCGCGACCTCGGCCGCCTGTATCGTGACCGGACGCGCCTTGATCAGCTCGCCCACGCGCGAGGTCTGCTTGTCGTAGGCGCGGAAGTTCAGACCCTGGAGGTCAGCCGCCGAGGCAACTTCCTTGGCCGTCAGCAGGCCCTGCGGCGGCCACGGGACCGCGAACAACAGACGCAGCCCCTGGGCATCCAGCAGGCGCTCGATGTAGGGGCGCTGCGCGGCCCAGAGCTTGCCGGCGTCGGCATAGCTGCTGGCGAGGAAGGGCAGCCCGTCCACCGCGTACAGCGCGTTCTCGTTGACCAGCGTCACCATCAGCACTTCGCCGATCGGCACCTGTCCCGTCTGCACCGCGCGCTTGATCTCCGGCATCTTGTAGAGCGAGGCGCCGGAATGGACCTTGAGCGCGAGCTTGCCGTTGGTGGCCTGCTTGACTCCGGCCGCGAAACGCTCGATGTTGGCGGTATGGAAGTTGGCCGGCGCATACGCCGTCGGCAGGTCCCAGCTCTGCGCGTGGGACGCAGCGGCGGCCAGGGCGAACAGCGAGCCCATGGCGACGGCCGCCAGTACTTTTCTAATCGGCATGAACAGTCTCCTTGTGGTGATGGGGTGGCAGGGGATTACTTCCGGGATTTCGACAGTGCGAGTAATTTGCCGCGCGACGGCCGCAGCACCGTGCGGCCGAAGCCGTTGTTGGCCTCGATCAGCTTGTGCAGCAGCTCGACGAAGGTCGTGCGCTCGTCTTCCGTCAACGGATCCAGCAGCCGCTTCTGGGAAGCCTGCATCCCGGCATGGTGCCGGGCGACGAACTCCATGCCTTCCTGCGTGGGCAGGCAGATCTTGCGGCGCTTATTGAGGGGATCCACCACGCGCATCAGCAGCTTGCGCGACTCCAGGCGCTTGAGCACGTCGTGCACGTTGGCGCGGTCGATGCCGACTTCCTCGGCGACCGAGAGTTGATCGAGGCCGGGCATGTCCACCAGGATGCTCAGGAGGCCATACTGCACCGGCGTCACCTGTTCGGCGGCCAGTTCCTCCATGAACATCGCCACGTGGATCTGGTGGAGCCGGCGGACGAGGAAACCGGGCCGCTCCCACAGCGGGGTGTACTCGGTCATCCGGAATTTCGCCTGCTCCGCACGGGCCTGGGCACGCTTGGCGGCGGCGGCCGTGGTGGACTTTCGCTGCGTCAGGGTCTTGGTCATTGCCATGGGATTGCGTTGGTTGTCGATGTGGAAAATCCTAGTGCCGACCCGGGCGGAACAGCCCGCGAATTCGCGCCAGCAGCCAGCGGCCCAGCAGTCCGAGCGCGCTGAAGCCGTTGCTCGCCCGCGGCGAATTCCCAGCGGCCAAGGCCTCCAGGTTGCGGCCGAAGTCTCGCACCAGTTGCCCGACCAGCGAGCGCACGAGGTCGGAGCGGGAGAATTGCGCGAGCGGTCCCTGCACGTCGTAGTCCAGGCCGATCACCAGGCGGGCGGCCCCGCTGGCGCCGGGCTCGGACTCGGCGCGATAGCTGATGTCGGCCTTCGCGAGCGTCCTGGACCGCGGGTCGGTGGCCGTGCCGCGGATCACGGCGCGGCGCGCCGCCTCGTCACGCACGACAGTGCCTTCACCGACGAACTCGGCCTTGACCGGACCGAACGACACCTTGACCGCGCCGGCGATGTGCTGGCCGTCGAAGCGGTCCACGCGCGCCCCCGGCAGGCAAGTCACGGCGACGCCGACGTCGCTGACAAGCTCCCACAGGCGCTGCGCGTCGCAGCCGCGCACGACGATGGTTTCGGTGATTTGCGCGCCCGATTCGGCCGTAGCGTGGGCCGCCGGCACAACGGGCGCCTGCGCGGAGCCGGCATCGGCCACCGGCTCGAAGGCCTGAAACGGGGGCAGGGCGGGGCGCTGCTCGGCGAGACGGCCGCCGTCCGGGCTGACGACCGAACACACCGCGCGCACGATGCCGGCGTAGCCGGTGCAGCGGCACAGGTTGCCGCCGAGCTCGTGGCGCACGCGGTTCTCGTCACAGCCCGGCAGGCGCAAGGCGATGTCGCGCGCCGTGACCAGCATGCCCGGCGTGCAGAAGCCGCATTGCAGTCCGTGCTCGCGCGAGAACGCCTCGCGCAGCCGCTGCATCGTCGGGTCGGTCTCGAATCCCTCGATGGTCCGCACCTCGGCGCCACCCAGGGACGCCGCCCAGGTGATGCAGGAGCGCACCGGCTTTCCGTCGACGATGACCGTGCAGGCGCCGCAGACGCCCTGTTCGCAGGCCACGTGGGTGCCGGTGAGCTGGAACTTGTCGCGCAACAGGTCGGCCAGGCTGGTGCGCGGCTCGACGCTGGCCTCCAGGCTCGCGCCGTTGACGACAAACTGCACCGTCGTGCGATTGCTCATGACAAGACATCCTCCAGCGCGCGGCGCAACATGGCCTGGCAGGCTTGGCGCCGAGCCGGCGGGGCGCCCGCGAGCGCGGGCTCGCAGGCCTGCGCGATCAGATCGTCACGCAGCGCCGCGCGGCCGTTGCGCGCGATCTCGTGGGCCAGCGCGGGCAGCGAGGTCGGGCGGCCGGCGGGCGCGCCGACGAATACGCGCGCCACGCGCCGGGCCGGGTCGAACAGCACCGCCGCGGCGGCCTCTGCGAATTCGCCGGGCTTGCGGCAGAACTTCCGGTAGGCCCATCGCCCCCGGCTCGACAGCCGGGGCAGGTGAGCCGCCGCCAGCAGTTCGTTGTCGCGCAAGGCGGTGACGTAGGCCCCTGACATGAATTCGTCGGCCGCGACGCGCCGCGTGCCGTCGGGGCCGGCGAGCTCGAAGCTGGCGCCCCAGGCCGCCATCACCAGCGGCCAGTCGGCCGCCGGGTCGGCATGCGCCAGGCTGCCGCCCAGCGTGCCGCGGTTGCGTATGGCGCGGTAGGCGATGCCGCGTGCCGCATGCGCCAGCGGCTGCAGCCCGTCGATGGCGCCGGCTTCGTCTTCCAGCCGGGCGTGCGTGACGCAGGCGCCCACGCGCACCGACGCCGTGGTCTGTTCGATGCGGTTCAGCGCCTCGATGCCGCCGATGTCCACCAGGCGCGCTGGGCGCACCAGGCGCAGGTTGAGCATGGGGCCAAGCGACTGCCCGCCCGCGATCAGCTTGACGTCGCCCGCGGCATCGCCGAGCGCGGCCAGCGCCTGGGCCACCGACCCCGCGCGTTGATAGTCGAAAGCCACCGGTTTCACGCGACGCTCCCTGCGTGTTCCGCGGGCTGGTCCACGGGCTGCTGCGCGGCGTGCTGGAACCCGGCCAGGGCGGCCAGCACCTTGGCCGGCGTCAGCGGGGTCTGCGCGAGTTCGAGCGCCCGGCCCTTCAACGCGTCGTTGACCGCGTTGAAGATCGCCGCGGGCGGGGCGATCGCGCCGCCTTCGCCCATGCCCTTGATGCCGAACTTGGTGTAGGGAGACGCCGTCTGCGAATGATGGATGCGGATCGGCGGCGCCTCGGTGGCGCCCGGCATCACATAGTCCATCATGGTGGAGGCCAGCGGCTGCCCGTTGGCGTCGTAGGGCGATTCCTCGTACAACGCGGTTCCTATACCCTGGAGCACGCCGCCGATGGTCTGCCCTTCGACGATCATCGGGTTCACCATGGTGCCGCAATCCTCGCTGATCACGTAATCGAGCAGTTCGACCGATCCGGTGTGCGGGTCGACCGCGACGACCACGGCATGCGATGCATAGCTGAACACGCCGGTATCCACCTTGGGGCGATAGGACACGCTCGCTTCCAGGCCGCCGAGGTCGACGTCCTTGGGCAGCCGCTCGGGACGCACGTACCAGGCCTGCGCGACGTCGCGCACCGTGATGGCTGCGTCGGGGCCGATCACCCGGCCGTTTTCGAAGCGCGCCTGCGCCTCGTCGCAACCGAGCAGCGCCGCGCCGATGCGCCGCATGCGCGGCAGCAAGGCCTCGCAGGCCTGGCCCACCGCGCCGCCCGCCATCACGATGCCGCGCGACGCGTAGGTTCCGGTCGAGAATGGGGTCGTGCCGGTGTCGCCGTGGACCACGCGGATCTGCGCCACGTCGATGCCAAGCACCTCGTTGGCGATCTGCGCCAGGGTCGTCTCCATGCCCTGGCCGTGCGAATGGACGCCGACGCAGACCTCGAGCCCGCCGTCGGGCGTGACGCGCACGCTGGCCTGGTCGTAGCCGGGCACCAGCGGCAGTCCCCAGGAGGCGAAGACCGAGGTGCCATGGGCGGACTGCTCGCAGTA
>JAMPXR010000064.1 GCA_023701085.1 Ramlibacter sp.
ACGCAGCCCAAGCTCGACAGCCTGCTGCCGCTGGTGGCGCTGGGCACGGTGGCCGACGTGGTGAAACTGGACGCGAACAACCGGCGGCTGGTGGCCCAGGGCCTGAAACGCATACGCGCCGGCGCCCTGTCCCGCGGCCTGGCCAGCCTGTTCACGGTGGCCGGGCGCAACGCGCGGGCGGCCACCACTTTCGATTTCGGGTTCGCGCTCGGGCCGCGCATCAACGCCGCCGGCCGGCTGGCGGACATGACGCTGGGCATCGAGTGCCTGCTCACCGATGACGCCGCGCGGGCCGACGAGCTGGCGCGCGCGCTGGACGCGATCAACCGCGAGCGCCGCGACATCGAGGGCGGCATGCGCGAGCAGGCGATGCAGATCGTCGAGACGCTGTTCGAGGAAGGCGAGGAGCCGCCCGCCGCCATCTGCGTGTTCGATCCCGATTTCCACGAGGGGGTGGTCGGCATCGTAGCCTCGCGCATCAAGGACAAGCTGCACAGGCCGACCTTCGTCTTCGCCGCCAGCCAGGCGCCGGGCCGCGAGCACGAGCTCAAAGGCTCGGGGCGCTCGATTGCCGGCTTTCATTTGCGCGACGCGCTGGACCTGATGGCCAAGCGCCATCCGGACGTGCTGCTGCGCTTCGGCGGCCATGCGATGGCCGCCGGCTGCACGATCGCGGCGGACCGCCTGGACGTGTTCGAGCAGGCCTTCATCGAGGTGGGCGAGCAGTGGCTGGACGCGGCGACGCTGGCGCGCCGGCTGCACACCGACGGCCCGCTGCCGGCCGAGTACCGGCGGCCCGACCTGGTGGACACGCTGCACCACCAGGTGTGGGGCCAGGGCTTCGCGCCGCCGGTGTTCAGCGAGGAAGTGGAGATCATTTCGCAGCGGCTGGTGGGCGAAGCGCACCTGCAGATCAAGCTGCGCCACCAGGGCCAGCCGGTGGACGGCATCTGGTTCGGCCGCACCCAGCCGCTGCCGCCACGCGTCAAGCTCGCATTCCGCCTCGACGCCGACGAGTGGCAGGGCGTGCGCCGCGTGCGCTTTTTGGTGGAGGGTGCGGAGCTTTAATACCTTGCGGGACAGATCTTCAGCTCTGTCCCCAACTGACTAAGCATTGCGGGACAGATCTTCAGCTCTGTCCCCAACTGACCAAGCATTGCGGGACAGATCTTCAGCTCTGTCCCCAACCGACCAAGCATTGCGGGACAGATCTTCAGCTCTGTCCCCAACCGATCAAGCGTGCAGTCCCTGCGGCACCGGCGCATGCAGGTCGTCGAAGTAGCCGAACAACCTGGCCGCCACGCCGCGCAGTTCCCGGTCGTCCAATGTATGGGCGCGCGCCAGCTGCCACATCGCGTATTCGCGGTCCCCCAGCATCATCGCGGTGCTGATGCAGCGCCCGTGGCCGGCCATGAGCAGGCAGAACGCCGACAGCAGCTGGGTGGGGCAGTAGCACTCCCCGTCGGGCAGCGCATCGTATTCGTCCGAAGCGTCGAGCGAAGTGGGCGTGGGATCGCTCCAGGGGAAGCCAGAGGAGGCAACGGCGTTGTTCATGATGGATTCACTCCCATTCCGAACTCTCTGACTGCATGGTAGGCGCCGCGCCGCGCGCGGGCAGTCGGTGCGCATACCGCAAAGCTGTCGGACGTCGGCCCGCCGAGGCCGTCGCCGTTCGGACAAGGCTTGTGAGCCGCAGAGACTAGAACGCGACATTCACCGGTGCGCCGCTGCTCATCCTGGTGCGAGAGGCCACCGGCGCCGCTGCGGGCTTGTCTCCGGCGGTCACCGCGGCCGCGGGTTCACGCCGGCCGGGATCGACCCGGTCGACGCAACTGTTGAGCGTGGCCCGGGGAACGTAGCGCAGGCAGTCGGTCACCGCCACACGCTGCACGGCCAGACTGATGTCGCGGATCTGCGCTTTGCGCACCTGATGGCTGCACACCATCCAGAACGCCGCCAGCAGGCCCAGGGCCAGCGCCGCCAGCACCATCGAGAGCCGCCGATCATGCAAAGCGGCTGTTTTTTGTTCTTGCGGCGGCACGGGCATCATGGTCTCCTCGGGATGTACTCATCTTAGGAATCGGCTGTCCAGCCGGAATGCCGCCTTTTGCGCTTGATGCTGTAGGACAAAATCCACGCCCCTGATTCCGGCGCCGGAATCCGGGAAACGGATCCCCGGGGCCGCCAGCAGGGCGCTCCCGTCCGTCGCCTGGAACGTCTGGATGACCAAAAAATTACGTTATCATTTGTATTTTGTAAATTAGCTTTCACCTACTCGGTCCTCTCCCGATGGCGACACAGTCAGGCAACCCGTCGATGGCGCAGCGCATTGCGCGCGCCCTGCCGACGCTGACGCGCTCGCACCGGCAGGTGGCCGACTATGTGATGGCCCACCCGCTGCAAGCTGCCACCATGCCGATCGACGAGCTGGCCGCCACGGTCGGGGTCTCGGTGGCCACGGCGAACCGCTTCGCGCGGGCGCTGGAGTTCGACGGCTACCCGCAGTTCCGTTCCGCGCTGGTCCTGGGATTCGAAACCACGCTCGCGCCGGTAGAAAAGCTGCGCAGCAAGCTCGCGCGCTCCGCCACGGTGAGCGACGTCATTTCCACGACGCTGGCCGGCATCCGGCGCAACATCGAGTCCACGCGCCAGTCGCTCGATCCGCACGCCTGCGAGCGCGCCGTCGACGCCATCCTGGGAGCGCGGCGCATCTGCGTGGCCGGCTTCGGCAGCAGCAGCTGGCTGGCCGGCCTGCTGCAGCGCAACCTCGATCCCTATTGCGCCGACGTGCAGCTGCTGGCGACCATCGAGGGCTCGTCCCATGGCGCGAAGATCCTGACGCGGCTGCAGCCCGCGGACCTGCTCATCGCCATCGCCTACCCGCGCTACCTGGAGGACACCATCCTGCTGGCGCAGCGCGCGCGCGACGGCGGCGTGCCGGTGCTGGCGCTGACCGATCGCGTCACGTCGCCGCTGGCGAGGCTGGGCACCGTTTCGCTCTACGCGCACGCCGACAGCCAGTATTTCGCCAACTCCGACGCCAGCGTTCTCGCGCTGATCGAGGCGCTGTGCGGCGCCGTGGCGCACCGCGCCAAGGGTTCGCTCAAGGCCGCGACGCAGGTGGCCGAATCGGTGCTGCCCTGGCTGCACGGCAGTCACAGCGGCCGCGTGCGGCCGGTGGGCGAGAGCGCGCCGGGTCCAGGCAGATTTCGCAAGGCCGCCGCGGCCAGAGCCGCCAAATGATGAACTCCCGACCCACACCGCTCATCGCCATTCACGGCGGCGCCGGCACGATACGCGCGGGCGCCGCGGACGCCGGCCAGGAGCATGAATACCATGCCGCGCTGCGGGACATCCTCACGCCGCCGCAGCGACTGCTGGCCGATGGCGGCAGCGCGCTCGATGCAGTGTGCCTGGCCGTCGAGCTGCTCGAGGACTGCCCACTGTTCAATGCCGGCCACGGCGCGGTGTTCACCCACGACGAAACCCACGAACTCGATGCCTCGGTGATGGACGGCGCCACCTTGCGCGCCGGCGCGGTGGGCTGCGTGAGCCGGGTGCGGCGCCCCGTGCGCGCCGCCCGCGCCGTCATGGAGCACACCGAACATGTGCTGCTGGTGGGCGCCGGCGCCGAGGCCCTGGCCGAGCGGCTCGGGCTCGAGATGGTTTCGCGGGACTATTTCTCGACCGATGCGCGGCGCGAGCAATTGCGCCGGGCGCTGGCCGCCGACCAGGCTTTGCTGGACCACGACGCGGCCTCGCTGGTCTTTCGCTCGCCCACCGCGCCGCTGGACGAGGACCGCAAGCTGGGGACGGTGGGCGCGGTCGCGCTGGACGCGCGGGGCAACCTGGCCGCCGCCACCTCCACCGGCGGCATGACCAACAAGCAACCGGGCCGCATCGGCGACTCGCCGGTAATCGGCGCGGGCACCTATGCCGACAACCGCACGGCGGCCGTCTCCTGCACCGGCACCGGCGAGATGTTCATGCGCGTGGCGGCGGCCCACGACATCTGCGCGCGCATGGCCTACGGCGGCCTGTCGCTGGAGCAGGCCGCGCGCCAGGTGGTGATGGAGGTGCTGCCCGCGATCGGTGGCCGCGGCGGCCTGATCGCGGTGGACGCCCAGGGCAACCTGAGCATGCCCTTCAACACCGAAGGCATGTACCGCGGCTTTGCCCGCGCGGGCGAGGCGCCGCGCACGGCGATCTTCGGCTAGGCGCGGACGCGATGCAGGCCCCCACGACCGAAGCGCCGCGCCACGGCCTGGCCCTGCCCGACACCCGTGTCGTCGGCGTCGAGAACCTGTCGGTGCGTTTCGCCACCTCGGAACGCACGGTGGACGCGGTGCGCGATCTCTCGTTTCATGTGGACCGCGGCGAGACCCTGGCGATCGTGGGCGAATCGGGATCGGGCAAATCCGTCACGGCGCTGTCGCTGATGCGGCTGGTCGAGCACGGCGGCGGGCGCATCGTCGATGGCCGCATGGCGTTCCGCCGGCGCAGCGGCGAGGTGCTGGACCTGGCGCGGGCCGGCGACGCGACGATGCGCGGCATCCGCGGCGCCGACATCGCGATGATCTTCCAGGAGCCGATGACCTCGCTCAATCCGGTGTTCACGGCGGGCGAGCAGATCGCCGAATCGATCCGCGAACACCAGGGCAAGAGCGCCGCCGCCGCGAAGGCGGAGGCGCTGCGCATGCTGGAACTGGTGCGCATCCCGGAAGCGCGCGACGTGCTGGGCCGCTATCCGCACCAGCTGTCGGGCGGCATGCGCCAGCGCGTGATGATCGCCATGGCGCTGTCGTGCCGGCCCTCGCTGCTGATCGCCGACGAACCGACCACCGCGCTGGACGTGACGATCCAGGCGCAGATCCTGCAATTGATCCGCGTGCTGCAGGACGAGATGCGCATGGGCGTCATCTTCATCACGCACGACATGGGCGTGGTCGCCGAGATCGCCGACCGCGTGCTGGTCATGTACCACGGCCGGCAGGTGGAGGAAGACCGCTCCGATGCGGTGTTCGCGAGCGCCCGGCACCCCTACACGCGCGCGCTGCTGTCGGCGGTGCCGCGCCTGGGCGCGATGCACGGGCGCGACCTGCCGATGAAGTTCGAGCTGCTGCGCCCGGATGCGGCCGACGCCGCGCCCGAGCCGGCGCAGCCGCAGGACACGGTGCGGCCCGGCAGCGAGCCGATCCTGCGCGTGCAGGGCCTGGTGACGCGCTTCGACGTCACGAGCGGCCTGCTGGGGCGCGTCAAGCGCCGGGTGCACGCGGTCGAACAGGTCAGCTTCGACCTGCGCCCCGGCGAGACGCTGGCGCTGGTGGGCGAGTCCGGCTGCGGCAAGTCCACCACGGGCCGTTCGCTGCTGCGCCTGGTGGAAAGCCAGTCCGGGCGCATCGAGTTCGGCGGGCAGGACATCCGCCAGCTGCCCGCCGGCACGCTGCGCGGCCTGCGCCGCAACATCCAGTTCATCTTCCAGGACCCCTTCGCCTCGCTCGATCCGCGGCTCACCGTGGGCTTTTCCATCATGGAGCCGCTGCTGGTGCACGGGCTGGCGCGCGGCAAGCCGGCGCAGGAACGCGTCGACTGGCTGCTGGCCAAGGTGGGCCTGCCCGCGGAGTATGCGCAGCGCTACCCGCACGAGTTCTCGGGCGGCCAGCGCCAGCGCATCGCGATCGCGCGCGCGCTCGCGCTCAACCCCAAGGTGGTGATCGCCGACGAGTCGGTGTCGGCCCTGGACGTGTCGATCCAGGCCCAGATCGTCAACCTGATGCTGGACCTGCAGCGCGAACTGGGCATCGCCTTCCTGTTCATCTCGCACGACATGGCGGTGGTCGAGCGCATCAGCCACCGCGTCGCGGTGATGTTCCTGGGCCAGATCGTCGAGATCGGCCCGAGGCGCGCCATCTTCGAGAATCCGCAGCACGCCTACACCCGGCGGCTGATGGCTGCCGTGCCGGTGGCCGATCCGGCGCGCCGGCACCTGCGCCGCGAGCTGCTGGAAGGCGAGATCCCGAGCCCGATCCGCGCCGTCGGCGACGAGCCGGTGGTGCGGCCGCTGGAGCAGGTGGCGCCCGGCCACTTCGTCGCCCGCCATCCGGTCGGCGGCGCCTTCTGACAACCTTTCTTCACTGAGGAGCTACCGATGAAACATTCCCTCGCACCCCTGGCCGCCGCGCTCGCGCTGTCGGCCACGTTCGCAACGCCGGCCTTCGCCGCCAAGGACGTGGTGGCGGCCGTCGCATCGGCGTTCACCACCATGGACCCATACGACGCCAACGACACGCTGTCGCAGGCGGTCGTGAAGTCCTTCTACCAGGGCCTGTACGGGTTCGACAAGGACATGAAGATGCTGCCGGTGCTGGCCGAGAGCCACACCGTCAGCAAGGACGGCCTGGTTTACACGATGAAGCTGAAGAAGGGCATCAAGTTCCACGACGGCACCGACTTCAACGCCGAGGCCGTGAAGGTCACGTTCGACCGCGTCACCAACCCCGACAACAAGCTCAAGCGCTTCAACCTGTACAAGAACATCGCCAAGACCGAGGTGGTGGACGCGAGCACCGTGCGCTTCACACTGAAGGAGCCGTTCTCGCCCTTCATCAATTCGCTGGCCCATCCGTCCGGCGTGATCATCTCGCCGGCCGCGCTGAAGGAGTACGGCAGCAAGGGCATCGCGCAGCACCCGGTGGGCACCGGTCCGTTCAAGTTCGTCGAATGGAAGCCGACCGACCACCTGAAGGTGGCCAAGTTCGACGGCTACTGGAAGAAGGGCTATCCCAAGGTCGACACCATCACCTTCCGACCGGTGCCCGACAACAACTCGCGCAGCGCGATGATGCAGACGGGCGAGGCGCACTTCACCTTCCCGGTGCCGTACGAGCAGGCCGAGATCCTCAAGACCAAGCCCAACCTCGAGCTGGTGGCGGCGCCCTCGATCGTGCACCGCTACCTGTCGATGAACACGCTGCAAAAGCCCTTCGACAACGCCAAGGTTCGCGAGGCGATCAACTACGCGATCAACAAGGACGCGCTGGCCAAGGTGGCGTTCTCCGGCTATGCCATCCCGGCCGAGGGCGTGCTGCCCAAGGGCGTGGAATACGCCGTGAAGCTCGGCCCCTGGCCGTATGACCCGGCCAAGGCGCGCGCGCTGCTCAAGGAAGCCGGCTACCCGAACGGCTTCGAGACCCAGCTGTGGTCGGCGTACAACCACACCACCGCGCAGAAGGTGATCCAGTTCGTGCAACAGCAGCTGGCCCAGGTGGGCATCAAGGCGGCCGTGCAGGCGCTGGAGCCCGGCCAGCGCGTGGAGAAGGTGGAGAGCGCGCAGGATCCCGCCACCGCGCCGCTGCGCATGTACTACGTCGGCTGGTCGTCGTCCACCGGCGAGGCCGACTGGGCCATGCGCCCGCTGCTGGCGTCCGAGTCGTTCCCGCCGAAGATGTTCAACACGGCCTACTACAAGAACGACACCGTCGACCAGGACATCGCCAAGGCGCTGAACACGACCGACGCGAAGGAGAAGACCCGCCTGTACACGGACGCGCAGCAGCGCATCTGGAAGGACGCGCCCTGGGCTTTCCTGGTCACCGAGCAACTGCTGTCGGCGCACACCAAGGGCCTGAGCGGCTTCCACGTGATGCCCGACGCGTCGTTCAACTTCGACGACGTCGACCTGAAGTAAGCGCGGCGCGCAGGACCCACCCGCGATGGTCAGCTATCTCCTCAAGCGCCTGCTCGGCCTGGCGCCGACGCTGCTGATCGTCGCGGTGCTGGTGTTCCTGTTCGTGCACATGCTGCCGGGCGATCCGGCACGGCTGGCAGCGGGGCCGGATGCCGATCCGCAGACCGTGGCCCTGGTGCGACAGGACCTCGGGCTCGACAAGCCGCTGCCGACGCAGTTCGTCAACTACTTCGCCCGCATGCTGCAGGGCGATTTCGGCACCTCGCTGCGCAGCAAGCGCCCGGTGTCCGTGGAAGTGGCCGAACGCTTCATGCCGACGCTGTGGCTGACCATCACCAGCATGGTGTGGTCCGTGCTGTTCGGCATGGCCATCGGAATCGCCTCGGCGGTGTTCCGCAACCAGTGGCCCGACCGCGTCGGCATGACGCTGGCCGTTTCGGGCATCTCGTTCCCGGCGTTCGCGCTGGGCATGCTGCTGATGGAGATCTTCTCGGTGCAACTGGGCTGGCTGCCCACCGTGGGTGCCGACAGCTGGCGCCACTACATCCTTCCCTCCATCACGCTGGGCGCGGCGGTCGCCGCCGTGATGGCGCGCTTCACCCGCGCCTCCTTCGTCGAGGTGATCCAGGAGGACTTCGTGCGCACCGCGCGGGCCAAGGGCCTGAGCGAGCGCGTCGTCATCCTCAAGCATTGCATGCGCAATGCGCTCATTCCGGTGGTCACCATGATGGGCCTGCAGTTCGGCTTCCTGCTGGGCGGCTCGATCGTGGTGGAAACCGTCTTCAACTGGCCTGGTCTGGGCCGGCTGCTGGTGGACTCGGTGTCCAACCGGGACTACCCCGTGATCCAGGCCCTGGTGCTGCTTTTCTCGCTCGAATTCGTCGTGATCAACCTCGTCGTGGACCTGCTCTACGGCTTCATCAACCCCACCATCCGCTACCGATGAACGCACCGTCCGCCCCGACCGCCGCCCAGGCGCAGGCCGCTCCGGCCGTGGGCGCGAGTTCTCGCGTGCGCACCCCCTGGACCGAGTTCTGGCGCAAGTTCCGCCAGCAGCACGTGGCGCGGGTGGCGCTGGCCTTCGTGGTGCTGCTGGTCGCGGTCGCGATCCTGGCGCCCTGGATCGCCCCGTACGACGCCGAGAACTTCTTCGACTACGACCGCATCAACCAGGGGCCGTCCTGGGTGCACTGGATGGGCGTGGACCCGCTGGGCCGCGACATCTTCAGCCGCATCCTGTCCGGCGCCCGGCTGTCGCTGGCCGCCGGCTTCTTCTCGGTGGCGCTGGGCGGCATCGTCGGCGCCGGCCTGGGCCTGCTGGCCGGCTACTACGGCGGCTGGTGGGACCGCATCGTGATGCGCATCTCCGACGTGCTGTTCGCCTTTCCCGGCATCCTGCTGGCCCTGGGCGTGGTCGCCATCCTGGGCAGCAGCATGGTCAACGTGGTGGTGGCGGTGTCGGTGTTCAGCGTGCCGGCCTTCGCGCGGCTGGTGCGCGCCAACACCCTGGCGGTCAAGCAGATGACCTATGTCGAGGCGGCGCGCAGCATAGGCGCGTCGGACTGGACGCTGGTCATGCGCCACATCCTGCCCGGCAGCATCTCGGCCATCGTCGTGTACTTCACGATGCGCCTGGGCACCTCGATCATCACCGCGGCCAGCCTGTCCTTCCTGGGCATGGGCGCGCAGCCGCCGACCCCGGAATGGGGCGCGATGCTCAACGAGGCGCGCGCCGACATGGTGAACGCGCCGCACGTCGCGCTGTTCCCCAGCCTGGCGATCTTCTTCACCGTGCTGGCCTTCAACCTGCTGGGCGACGGCCTGCGCGACGCGCTCGATCCGAAAATCGAGAGGACATGACCCACCCCCGAAC
>JAMPXR010000065.1 GCA_023701085.1 Ramlibacter sp.
GCCGAGCATTTTGGCCGCGGCCGGGTTGACTTCCAGGTAGCGGCCTTCGCGATCGACCACCATGAAGCCGTCCAGCGTCTGCTCGATGTAGGAGCGCAGCTTGCGCTCGCCTTCGCGCACGGCCCGTTCGGACTCGAGACGATCGCTGACATCGCGCAGGATGCCGCAGAACAGCCGCTGGTGGCCGACCTGCATTTCGCTGATGGCCAGGTCCAGCGGCACCAGGCTTCCATCCTTGCGCAGGCCGGTGACCAGGCGCCCGATGCCGATGATCCTGGGCGTGCCTTCCGCCAGGTAGGACTGGATGTATGCGTCGTGCCGGCCCTGATCGGGCTGCGGCATCAACAGGCTCAGGTTGCGCCCGAGCACTTCGTCCCTGCTCCAGCCGAAAATCCGCTCGGCCGCCGGGTTGAAGCTCTGTACGCTGCCTTGGCTGTCGATCGTGATGATCCCGTCCAGGGCGTGGTCGAACACCGCGCGCAGGCGCGCTTCGCTGTCGGCGTGCTGCGCCAGCGCGCCGCGCAGTGCGCCGGTGCGTTGTTCCACCAGCGCCATCGCCCGGGCGCGCTGGCTCGCCAGCAGGCCGACCAGGCCCGCCAGCAGCGCGCTGATCACCAGGCCTCCCGCGAGAATGGCCCAGGATTCGTTGGGCGAGGCGGTGCTGTGGAACTTGGGCAGGGCGACGAATTCCACGTCCCAACGGCGCTGGCCGAACTCGAAATCGACGCGCTTGGCCAGCGTGGGCCGGTAGCCGCCCGCCAGCGCCTTCTTGAGCTCGAGCCCGGTGTAGACCGGCACCGCGCCATCCCGCACGTTCATTCCGATGATCGTGAAGTCCGGGCCGAGCGCGTTGCGGGTCATTTCCGCCGCGTCGAAGGCTTCGATCACGTAGCCGGTCAATGCCGTCTGGCGCTGCGCCGGGTTGCCTTGCGGCTGGAGCCCGGCGTAGACCGGTGCGAACAGCGCCCACACGGGTTGGTCTTGCGCAGCGGCATCCGGAAGACCCAGGGGCCCGGCCAGCACGCTGGCCCCGGATTCCGCGGCGCGCGACATGGCCGCGGCGGCGGCGGGATCGGCCTGCAGGTCCAGGCCGATGGGGCGGCGGTCCTGGTTGCCGAAGGAGCGGAAATACGCAATCGGGAAGTACTGGTTGCGCCGCTGCGTCGCCCGCACGCTGTAGCCGGCCAGGCCATCGGCGCGCGCCTGGCTCTCGTGCGCTTCGAGTTCAGCGCCCGGCACGCGCTGCGCATAAGCCACCCACAGTCGGTCGGGCGAGCGGTTGCCGGGCTCCATGGCATCGAAATAGGTCCGCCACTGCGCCCGCCCCGCGCCGCCGCTGGCCCGGAACAGGCCGGCGACCGAGCGCAGCAGAAGTTCGTCCGCGCCCAGCTGGCGCTGGAGTTCGGCCAGGATGCGGCCGGTCCGGTATTCGAAGCGCTGTGCCGTGCCTTCCCGCGCGATCTCGTTGGCCCGCTGCCACACCAGCAGCGTCGCGCCCAGGCCCGCCGCGAAGGCCAGCGCGGCCAGCGGCAGGGCACGCAGTCCGCCGAAGATGCGCCGCCGCGGCGCCGCGTTCGCGGCGTCTTGCTCGGGGGCCGATCCGGCTGGGGACAACATGGCAACGGTTCGCAGTCGGCGAGGCTGATCTGTTTCTAGGGTAGCATTCTTGCGGCGCTGGACGCGCCCCGGGAAGGGAAATTTCGTCCCCACCGGTGCGTCCTGGGACGCGGGCGCCGGGCCGGCCGCGGCGCGTCAGGCCCGCTGCGCCAGCACCAGATAGCCTTTCGGATCGTTCTGTGCATCGACCAGCACCGAGACCTGGAAATCGGTCTTGCCGGAAGTCGTGTCGACGAGGTAATGCCGCGTGCCTTTGGAGACCGTTTCTTCCTTGAGCGAGGTGCTGGCCGCCTGCCAGCCGGCGCGCTTGAGGGTGTCACGCAGGTCGGCTCCGCCGATGTCCTCCATGCGCAGACCCAGCACGCGGTCGACGGACGGTGTCGCGTAGGAGATCCGGTAGTCGAGGTCCGAGGCCAGCACCGCGGTCCCGGTGACGGAGCGAAGGATGTTGGCGAGCAGCAGCTTTTCGTCGATCACCTCCGCGGCCTGCAGGAGCGTGCGCGCCTGCAGCTCGACCATTTCCTTCAGGTAGGTCACGTACTCGCTTTCCAGGCCCCGGGCGACTTCGTGATGCGTGAGCAGACCGCAGACCGCGCCCACGTCGTTGACCACCACCAGCCGGCGGATGTGCGCCTCTTCCATCGACTTCACGGCGGCGTGCAGCCGTTTGCGCGGCCGCACGGTGATCACCGGGCCTTTCATCACCTTCTTCAGCGTCAGGCGTTCGGGGTGCGCCTCCTCGTTGGACAAACGCACCACGTCGCGTTCGGTCAGCACGCCGGCCGGATGCCCGAGCGAGTCGGTCACGATGACGCAGCTCTGGTTCTTTTCCAGCATCTGCGCGAGCGCTTCGGCCACCGTGGCCGACGGCGGCAGCATGCAGAAATCGGTGCTCATCACGCCGCCGACTTCCTTGAAGTTCGTGTAGTACTCGATGCCGAAGTGGCGCATCACGTCGCCTTCGCTGGCGATGCCCAGCACATGTCCTTGCCCGTCGGTCACCGCCAGATGGCGGATGCCGCGGCTGGCCATCAGGTGGTAGGCGTCCAGGCATCGGGTCTTGGCGCCCACCGTGATCACGGGCGCATGCATCAGGTCGACGCAGCTCAGGGACTTGAGCTTGCCGTTGTCATGGAGGGCGCGAACGATGTCGCGCTCGGTGATGATGCCCAGGATCAGCTCGTCCTCGATGACCAGCACCGAACTCACCGAATGGCTTTGCATGAGCGCCAGCGCTTCCTTCGCGGTCTGCTCGACGCCGACCTGGCAGACCTTGCGGGTCATCACCGCGGAAATCAGTTTGCGGCTGATGTTCATTGTGCAGTTCTCCTCCTGGCACGGGATGTGCCGCTCGAAACATCTGGAAGCAATCCGCATGCCACTGCTTGGCCCCCCCGCTGGCCCGGCGCCGGCCCTGCGGGGAACGCAGGCCCGGCGCGCACGGCTTTGCCAACGGCGGGAATCGACCTCCCATTGTTGAGTGGCGTCCTGCGGGCGGCCGGCAAGCGGCTGGGGCCCGCACCCGTCACGCCCGGGGTGCATAGAAAAACAGTCCGCACGCGCGCGTGCAAACCCTTGAATTGCAAAGGTTTTCCGCAAAACACCGGTTTGGCTGCACAAAGAAAATGTACTTGGCGGGCGGGTGGGGCGCCGCTCGCGGTCCACCCGCTGACTACTAAGCCATTGATTTAAAAAAGAAAAATACGGGCGCACGAACCCTGGCATGACCGATGCTTTGATGAGCATGGCCGCTGGCTTGCCGAACAAAGCCAATTTTGGAAGGGTCTGTCATGAGCGCACTACGCAAGGTTCTGGTCGTCGACGACGACCCCGTGGTCGGGATGAGTTTCAAGCGTGTTCTTTCCGGCAAGGGCTACGCCGTGATCACCGCCGAGAACGGATTGGACGGGCTGGAAAGGATGCAGTCCGAGAAATTCGACGTCGTCTTCACCGATTTGAGGATGCCCGGCCTGAGCGGGCTGGACGTGGCCGAGAAGGTCAAGGAACGCCAGCCCTGGGTGCCGGTCGTGATCGTGACCGGCTACGGCAGCAAGCCGAGCGAAGACCGCGCCCGCGCCGCCGGCGTCTGCGATTTCCTGAACAAGCCGCTGTCGCCCGAGATGATCGAGCAGAGCACGCAGCGCGCCCTGCTGCAGGCCGCGCCCGAGGCCGTCGCGGCGCCGGTTGCGCAGCTTGCACCCCCCGCCACCGAGGCGCCGCCGGAGAAAAAGCGCAACCTGTTCGTGAACATGGCGCTGTTCCTCTCGGCGCCTTTCATCGGCCTGCTGTACGCCGTGCTGCTGCCCTTCGTGGGCATGGGCCTGCTGGCCTGGACCGCCGTGAAGACCTTCCGCGAGAGCCGGCAGGCCGCGCGCCAGGCCGAGCCGCCGGTGGCCATCAAGTAATCAACCCACTCGTCAAGGAGCCATAGCATGAAAGCCATTCCCCTGTTTGCGGCGGCCGCCGCCGCATTCGCCCTGTCGCTGCCGGCCGCCGCCGCGGTCGATGCCGACGCCGCGGTCAAGCTGAGCAAGGGAAGCGGATGCACCAAGTGCCATGCGGTCGACAAGGCCAAGAAGGGCCCGGCCTTCCAGAAGATCGCCGCCAAGTACAAGGGCAAGGCGGACGGCGAAGCCAAGCTGGTCGACTTCGTGGTCAAGAGCCCCAAGGTCAAGCTCGATGACGGCAGCGAAGAGGAGCACAAGGCCGTCGACAGCAAGGACTCGGCCCAGGTGAAGAACCTGGTGCAGTGGATCCTCGCGCAATAAGGGCGGCCGCTGCGTCGGGGCCGGGCCGCGCGCCCGGCCTTATTGTTCCGCGAAGGCGCGCTCGATCACGAAGTCGCCGGGCTGCGAAGTGTTGCCCTCGCTGAAGCCGCGGCCCTCCAGCAGGTGCTTCAGGTCGCGCAGCATGCCCGGGCTGCCGCAGATCATCACTCGGTCGTGCGCCTGATCCAGCGCCGGGATCCCCAGGTCCTCGAACATCTTGCCCGACTGCAGGAGATCCGTCACCCGGCCCATGTTGCGGTAGGCCTCGCGCGTGACGGTGGGGTAGTAGCGCAGCTGGCTGCTCACCATGTCGCCCAGGACCTCGTGCGCGGGCAGGTGCTCGACCAGCAGGTCGTGGTAGGCCAGCTCGTCTTTTTGCCGCACCCCGTGCACCAGGATGATCTGCTCGAATTTCTCGTAGGTCGCCGGGTCGTGCACGATGCTCATGAAGGGCGCCAGGCCGGTGCCGGTGGACAGCAGGAACAGGCGCTTGCCCGGCATCAGGTAGTCGATCAGCAGCGTGCCGGTGGGCTTGCGCCCGACGATGATGGTGTCGCCCACCTTGATGTGCTGCAGGCGCGAGGTCAGGGGGCCTTCGGGCACCTTGATGCTCAGGAATTCGAGATGTTCCTCGTAGTTGGCGCTGACGATGCTGTAGGCGCGCAGCAGCGGCTTGTCGTTCACGCGCAGGCCGATCATGGTGAAATGGCCGTTGGAAAACCGCAGCGATTGGTCGCGCGTGGTTTTGAAGGTGAACAGCCGGTCGGTCCAGTGATGGACGGACAGGACACGTTCCTCGCTGAAGGCGCTCATGGATGTTCTCGGCCGTTGGGGCGCACGGCAGTGCTCGGGTGAACCGCCAATCTTAATTGGCGCGCAAGCGCCCTGCCCGGCAAAAGGGCATTCGCCCCTGTGGCGCGCGCATGCATTTCGGCTCTGGCCTAATGCCGCCCATGCCAGACCTGTCCGACTTCGCCATCACCCGGAAATGGCCCGCGCTGCACCCGCGGCGGCTGCAGCTGTATTCCCTCGCGACGCCCAACGGCGGCAAGGCCTCGATCATGCTCGAGGAGACCGGCCTGCCCTACGAGGCGCACCGCGTGAGCTTCGAGGCCCAGGAGCAGCTGTCCCCGGAATTCCGCTCGCTCAACCCGTACGGAAAGATTCCCGCCATCGTCGACCCGGACGGCCCCGAAGGCCGGCCGCTCGCGCTGTTCGAGTCGGGGGCCATCCTGCTCTACCTGGCGGAAAAAACCGGCATGTTCCTGCCCCGGGACGCGGCCGGCCGCTACGAGACGATCCAGTGGCTGATGTTCCAGGTCGGCGGTGTCGGGCCGATGTTCGGGCAGGTCGGCTTCTTCCACCGCTTCGCCGGCAAGACATTCCAGGACAAGCGCCCGCGCGACCGCTATGTCGCCGAGGCGCGCCGCGTCCTCGACGTGCTCGACCAGCGGCTCGCCGGGCGGCGCTGGATCATGGGCGATGCCTACACCATTGCGGACATCGCCATCTTTCCCTGGGTGCGCAACCTGGTCGGCTACTACGAGGCGGGCGAGCTGGTGCGCATCGCGGACTATCCGCAGGTCACGCGGGCGCTGGCCGCTTTCCTGGCGCGGCCGGCGGTGCAGCGGGGGTTGGCGGTTCCTGCCAAGACCACCGGGCTCGAGACGGCGGCGCCGGTGGCTTCCGCCGCCTGATTTGCGGGCGACGCGGGGAAGCGTGCGTACCGGAACGGCTCTTCCGGACCACTCGCACAAGCCGCCCGGAGGCGATGCATCCGGCAGGATTTTCCGGCACTGGACAGACAGTGTTCACGCTCCGGATCCCGGAACCACTGACCTGCTCTCGTTCCTGCTCTACAGGAGGCGACGGTCCCCTGCCATTCCAAAAATGAAATAAAGTAAGCACAGCTCCAAGAGGTAACCCCAACATGAGCTGGCGCCTGGTCCGTGAAGCATCGTGTCCGCTGCTCGACAGGGCGTTGTCCGCCACTGTCGCGGTTTCACCGGCGCACTCCAGCGCGTGCCCTAGATCACAAGACATGGGCCGGGATTGCTGCTTAAATGCTCTTCCCGCGTCAGGTGCCGCTGGCCAGTTCACGCGAGCGGCCTGCACGGGCTGGGGCGAATGATGACTATCAACGTGCTGGTTGTCGAAGACGAGCCGGAATTCCTGCAGCGGTTCTGCGATGCCGTCGTTGCCGAACCCGCCCTGCGGCTGTGCGGGTCCGCCAGGACGGTGCTAGGGGCCTGCACCCTGGTGGATGCGCTCTCGCCCGACGTGGTGCTCGTCGATCTCGGGCTGCCGGACGGCAACGGGGTCGACGTCATCCGGCGCGCCATGAAGCGTGACGCCAAGCCCGACGTCATGGTCGTGACCATGTTCGGCGACGACGGCCACGTGATCGACTCCATTCGCGCCGGCGCCACGGGTTACCTGCTGAAGGACGCGATGCCCGGGGACATCGCGAATTCGATCATCCAGGTGCGCGCCGGCGAATCGCCGATCAGCCCCGCGATCGCGCGGCGCTTGCTGCAGATTTTCCGGGGGAACCAGAAGGAAGCGGCCGCCGAGGACGCGCCGGCGCAGAACCCCGCGCAGGCGTCGCCGCTGTCGGAGCGCGAAACCGAAATCCTGCGCCTGGTGGCCAAGGGTCTCAACTTCAAGGAAGTCGGCGCCATCCTCGCGATTTCGCCCAACACGGTGGTCACCCACGTCAAGCGCATCTACCAGAAACTGGCCGTTCACTCCCGCGGAGAAGCGGTTTATGAAGCGCACCAGATGGGCTTGCTCTAGGGTATGGTTGATCGCGCTGCTGCTGGCGCTGGGCGCGCACGCCAACTCGCAGCCCGTGCGCCCGCGCCAGGCCGACGTCGTTTTCAGCGACAGTGTTGACCCTCCGCCGGCGACCGCGCAATGGCGGCGCGCCGACCTGCCGTTCTCCTTCGACCGCTCGACGGCCTGGTTGCGGGTGGCGTTCGAGGCGCCCGCGCCGGCTGCGGGCGACGCGTGGTCGGTCTACCTGCCCTACCTCAATGGCGGCGGACGGCTGCTGCTCAATGGCAGCCCGCTGGCCCATATTCTCGAACCGTCGGCGGACCGGGTCGTGCGCTGGGAGCGCCCGCACCTGGTCCCCATCCCCGGCGCGCTGCTGCGGCCCGGCGCCAATGAATTGCTGATCCGGATCGCCGCGACGCCGGTCTCGCGCGGCCGCCTGCCGCTGCTGGCCATCGGGCCGTCGACGCAGCTGCTCCCCGAACACGACAGGCGCATGTTGTTCGTCCGCACGATGCCGCAGTTCACCGTGATCTCGTGCGTGATCGTCGGCGTGCTGGGGCTGTTCATCTGGCTGCGCAGGCCGGAGGAATCGCTTTACGGACTGTTCGGCGCGGCGGCGCTGCTGTGGGGCGTGCGGACCATGACTTTCGTGATCGAGGTCATGCCCGTCACCGCATGGCACGCGTGGCGCACCATCTACCACGGCGCGACCGGCGGTTTCGCGATCGCCCTGCTGCTGTTCGCGATGCGGCTGGCGGGCTTGAACTACCCGAAGCTCAAGCCGGTCCTGCTGGCGTACTGGGCGCTCGGGCCCATCGGCTACCTCGCCAGCGACGGCAACGAAGCGCTGATCGGCAGGTACTGGGCCGGCGGCCTCATCCCGATCGGCGTCGCCGTCCTCGTGATCAGCGCCGTCGCGGCATGGCGACAGCGGCGGGTGCCGCTGGTGGTGCTGAGCCTGGCGCTCGGGCTGGCCGTGCTGGCGGGCATCCACGATTACCTGATCGCAACGGCCCCCTCGGTCGTTCTGGCGCTGGCGCCGCAAGCGGCCGCGCACCGCATCTTCCTGCTTCACTTCGCCGCCGACATCCTGCTGCTGGTCATGGGAGGTATTCTCACGGCGCGGCTGGTCGGCACGCTGCAGGCGATCGAGCAGCTCAATCGCACGCTGGAGTCCCGCGTGGCCGAGCGCGAGGCGGCCTTGTCACAAAACTACGAGCAACTGCGGCGGCTGGAACGCGAGCGCGCGGCTTTCGAGGAGCGCCAGCAGATCATGCGGGACCTGCACGACGGGCTGGGCTCTCTATTGTTCCTGACGCTGTCGCGCGCGGAGGTGGGGCGGATCGGGGGCGAAGCGGTCGTGCAGGCGCTGCGCGACTGCATCGCCGACATGCGCCTGACACTCGAGGCGATGAGCCCGGACGGCAACGATTTCATGCAGGCCTGGGGCAGCTTCAGATTTCGCTGGCAACCCTTGCTGGAAACCTCGGGGCTGCTTACCCAGTGGGAGGTGGAAGGCGGCGACCGGCTGGTCGAACTCAGCCCGCACGTGATGCTCCAGCTGCTGCGCATCGTGCAGGAAGCGCTCACCAACGTGGTCAAGCACGCGAACGCCGAGCGGGTCGCCATCCGGCTGCGAACGAACGGCGGTGGCATCGGCATCGAAGTGGTGGACAACGGTCTCGGGCTGGGCGACGAGGGCGCGCGCAACGGTCACGGACTGGCGAACATGCGCGCGCGGGCGCGCCGGGTGGGCGCCCGGCTCCACATCAGCGACCAGAATCCGGGCGTGCGGGTGGCGGTCGAGCTGGACCAGGAAAGATTCCTCGCCGCCTGAAAACGCGGGCGCCGGCGGGTCAGCGGGTCAGGAAATCGAGCACGCGGTCGGCGAACTTGCCGTACGGCGGCATCAGGTACTTCAGCGTCGAAAAACGCGCCTGGTAGAACACCGGCCGCAACTTGGAGAAGGTGTGGAAACCTTCCCTGCCGTGATAGTGGCCCATGCCCGAATCGCCGACGCCGCCGAACGGCAGGTCGTGCTGGCCGACGTGGAACAGCCCGTCGTTGACGGAGACCCCGCCGGACATGATCCGCTCGAGCAGGCGCTCCACCGTGGCCCGGCTGTTGCTGAACGGATAGAGCGCCAGCGGCCGCGGGCCCGCGTTGATCGCATCGACGGCCTCGTCGAGAGCGTCGTAGCCGCGGATCGGCAGGATGGGGCCGAAGATCTCGCGCTGCCACAGGGCGCTTTCCGGCGGCGCATCCAGCACGATGTGGGGCGCGATCTTGCGGGTCTGGGGGTCGAACGCCGGCCCGGGCACCAGTTGGACCAGGGTGGCGCCGCGGGCCCTCGCATCGTCAAGATCGGCCAGCAGCCGGTCGAACGAGC
>JAMPXR010000066.1 GCA_023701085.1 Ramlibacter sp.
CATCAAGGACCGCCGATGTCACGCAGTACCGCATCCCGCCGCTCCCGCACGCTCTTCCTTGCCATGGCCCTGCTCGCCACTTCGATGCTTGGCGGCTGCGCCGTCGTGACCGTGGCGGGCGCGGCGGTGGGCGTGGCCGCCACCGGCGTGGGCCTGGCAGCCGATGCGGCCGTGGGCGCCGCCCGGCTGACCGGCAAAGCCGTGGGCGCCGTGCTGCCTAGCGGCGGCGACGAACCGCGCTGAGAATCCCGCGCATGATCGCCAGCGGCGGCGGCGGACAGCCCGGCACGGTCACGTCCACCGGCAGCACATTGGCCACCGCGCCGCAGGTGGCGTAGCTCTCGCCGAAGATCCCGCCGGTGCAGCCGCAGTCGCCCACGGCCACCACCAGCCGCGGTTCCGGCGTGGCATCGTAGGTGCGCCGCAGCGCCATTTCCATGTTGCGCGAGACCGGGCCGGTCACGAGCAGCATGTCGGCGTGGCGCGGGCTGGCGACGAAGCGTATGCCCAGGCCTTCGAGGTTGTAGTAGGGGTTGTTGAGCGCGTGGATTTCCAGCTCGCAGCCGTTGCACGAGCCGGCATCGACCTGGCGGATGGCCAGCGCCTGTCCCAGGATGTCGAGGATTTCCCGCTGGATGCGTTCCACCGCCTGCGGCGAATCCTCGGCGGCCGTCGCGAAGGGCGCCGGCTCGGTGACAAGTCCGGCGCGCGCGATCTGCTTGACGATCTTCCACATGCTGATGCCTACAGGTCGTGTCCGGAGTAGCTCAGGTTGAAGGACTTGTTGATCAACGGGAAGTCCGGGACGATGTTGCCGATCACCGCGTGCTCGAGCACGGGCCAGTTCTGCCAGGACGGATCGTGGCAATGGCAGCGGCGGATGCCCCCCTCCTCGCCCAGTTCCAGCGCGACGAACACTTCGCCGCGCCAGCCCTCGATCCAGCCCGCGCCTGCCGCGGCTCGACCGGGCAGCCCGATCGGGGCCCGCACGGCCCCTTGGGGCAAGCCCCGGCACAGTTCGCGTATCAGGCGCAGCGATTCCAGGGTCTCCGCGAAACGCACCGCGACGCGTGCGGCGACGTCGCCGTTCACGTGGCTGGCCATCTGGACGCCCAGCCGGTCATAAGGAGCCCAGGCCTGGTCGCAGCGCAGGTCCGCACGCTGGCCGCTGGCGCGGCCGGCCAGCCCCGTCAGCCCCAGCTGTGCCGCGAGCTGCGGCGCGACGATGCCGCTGGTCGCGAAGCGGTCTTGCAGGCCCGCGTGCGATTCGTAGATCTTTTCCAGGGTCCGCACCTCGGCCTCGATCGCATCGCATTGGCTCAGCAAGCTGCTGCAGCGAGCGTCTCCCAGGTCGACCGCCACCCCGCCCGGCACCGCGCAGTCCATTCCCAGGCGGTGGCCGAACGCTTCGTGCGTGAGGCGCAGCCAGTCCTCGCGCAGGCGCGAGAACTGCGCGAGCCCGAATCCCAGCGCCGCGTCGTTGCCCAGCGCGCCCAGGTCGCCCAGGTGGTTGGCCACCCGCTCGCGCTCCAGCAGGAGCGCGCGCAGCCACTGCGCGCGAGGCGGCACCTCGCAGCCGGCGGCCGACTCCAGCGCCATGCAGTAAGCCCATGCGAACGCCACGGTGGAGTCGCCGCACACCCGGCCGGCGAGCCGGTGGCCCTCCATCGGCGCCCATCCCATGAACCGCTGCTCGATCCCCTTGTGCGTATAGCCCAGGCGCTGCTCCAGGCGCAGCACTTTCTCGCCCACCACCGAGAAGCGGAAATGGCCCGGCTCGATGGTGCCGGCATGCACCGGCCCCACCGGGATTTCGTGGACGCCATCGCCCTCCACCCGGACGAACTCGTAGTCGTGCACGGAATGCGCATCGGGTGCGCCGCTCCGGGACGCGGCATCCCTCCGCAACGGGAAGTAGCCCTGCGGCCAGGCGCCGTGGTTCAGCCAGGGCCGTCGATCCTCGGCGTCCCGCGCCGCGATCCCGAGCAGGTCGGCCGCCGCGCGCTGCATGCGGCCGGCGAACGGAAACAGGCCGGCAAGCGAGGGATAGCCCGCCTTGCCCGCGCCCAGCGACAGGTCGAGCCAGACCAGTCCTTCGGCAGCCGCATAGGCCGCCGACACCGCCCATTCCGTGCGGGCCTCGTGGGAGCGATCGCCGCCCCAGAGCGCCAGCAGGCGCCCGCCGGCCTGCGCCACGGTCCGCGCCGCGACCAGCCATTGGTTCGCGTCCACTTTGGCGCGCCACATCGGCAAGGGCGCCGGCAGCGGCTCGAGGGGCAGATTCAGTCCCGGGATTTCCATGGCTCAAGACCCGAGCATGCGTGCCGCCTCGCGGTACCACGTATCGAGATAAGGCGGGATGTACAGGCCCAGCATGAAACCCAGGCCCAGGTGCAGGAACACCGGGATCAGCGCCGGCGGATGCGGCAGGGGCTTGACCGTGGTCTCGCCGAACACCATCGGCTGGACCCGGTTGAATACCGTCGCGAAGGCCACGCCGAGCGCCACCAGCAGGATCGGTGTCGCCCAGGGCTGCTCGCGCATGGCCGTGGTGACGATCAGGAACTCGCTGGCAAAGACGCCGAACGGCGGCATGCCCAGGATCGCCAGCGATCCCAGCATCAGGCCCCAGGCGACGGTGGGGCTCACCTTGATCAGCCCGCGAATCTCGTCCATCAACTGCGTCCCCGCCTTCTGCGCGGCATGGCCGACGGCGAAGAAGATGGCGGATTTCACCAGCGAGTGCACCGTCATATGCAACAGGCCCGCGAAGTTGGCGATGGGCCCGCCCATGCCGAAGGCGAACGTCATCAGCCCCATGTGCTCGATCGACGAGTAGGCGAACATCCGCTTCACGTCCTTCTGCCGCACCAGCAGGAACACCGAGGCGACCACGGACAAGAGGCCGAAGCCCATCATCAGCTTGCCGGCCAGGTGGCTTTGCAGCGCGCCGTCGGTCAGCACCTTGCAGCGCAGGACCGCGTAGAGGGCCACGTTGAGCAGCAGGCCGGAAAGCACGGCCGACACCGGCGTGGGCCCTTCGGCATGCGCATCGGGCAGCCAGTTGTGCAGCGGTACCAGCCCGACCTTGGTGCCGTAGCCGATGAACAGGAAGGCGAACGCCAGCGTCATGATGTTGGGATCGAGCCGTGTCTTGACCAGATCCAGGTGCGTCCACAACAGGGCGCCGCCTTCCGCGCCGAGGATCTTCTCCGCCGCCATGTAAAGCAGCACCGTGCCGAAGAGCGCCTGGGCGATGCCCACGCCGCACAGGATGAAGTACTTCCAGGCCGCCTCCAGGCTGGCCGCCGTGCGGTAGACGCTGACCAGCAGCACGGTGGTGAGCGTGGCCGCCTCCATGGCGACCCACAGGATGCCCATGTTGTTGGTGGTCAACGCCAGCAGCATCGTGAAGCTGAACAACTGGTACATGCTGTGGTACAGGCGCAGCCGGTTGGGCGTCATCTTTCCGTGATCGCGTTCGACGTGCATGTAGGGCCGCGAGAAGATCGCCGTCGTCAGGCCCACGAAGGCCGTGAGCGTCACCAGGAACACATTGAGCGGGTCGATGAAGAATTCCTCGTGCAGCGCGAACAGCGGCCCGTGCGAGATGACCCGGGCCGTGAGCACGCACGCGGCCAGGAAGGTGCCCAGGCTGAAGGCGACATTGATGTCGCGCGCGATGCCGCGATGGCCCCACAGGGCCAGCACGATGCCGCCCGCCAGCGGAAGTCCGAGCACGAGGAGCAGTTCCATCTACTGGTCCTTCAGTTTCTCGAGATGGCGGATGTCCAGGCTGTCGAACTGCTCGCGGATCTGGAACATGAACACGCCCAGGATCAGCACGCCGATCAGCACGTCCAGCGCGATGCCCAGTTCCACCACCATCGGCATGCCGTAGGTGGCGGACGTGGCCGCGAAGAACAAACCGTTTTCCATGGCGAGGAAGCCGATCACCTGCGGCACCGCCTTGGCACGGGTGATCATCATCAGGAAGGACAGCAGCACGCAGGCGAGCGCGATGCCGAGCGTGCCCCGCGCCAGCGACGTGGAAAGCGCAGCGATCGGCGTGGCCAGGTTGAACGCGAAGATGACGACCAGGATGCCGATCAGCATCGTGGTGGGGATGTTGATCAGCGTCTCGACGTCCCAGCGGATCTTGAGGCGGTCGATGATGCGGTGCATCAGCACCGGGATCAACACGACCTTCAGGCCGAAAGTCAGCGCCGCCGAGAGGTACAGGTGCGGCTGGCCGGTCACGTAACCCACCACCACGGTGGACACCACCAGCACCAGCCCTTGCAGCGTGAACAGGTTGATCAGCGACAGGATGCGCCGCTGCGCGATCATCGCGAACGCCAGCATCAGCAGCAGCGCGCCGAGCAGGTTGACGAACTGGGCGAGCAGCTGCGTCATTGGGCGAGCAGGATGTGGACCAGCATGCCGAGCACGGCGAGCAGGAAGGCCGCCGCCAGGAACTCCGGCGCGCGGAAGATGCGCATCTTGGCGGCCAGTGTCTCCAGCACCGCCAGCGCCATGCCGCCGATCGCCAGCTTGGCGACGAGCACCGGCAGCGCCAGTACGAGCGCCAGCGGCGCGTCCGCCTCGGCCACCCCCCAGGGGAAGAACAGGGCCAGACCGATGCAGGAATAGGCGAACAGTTTCAGGCTCGCGGCCCATTCGAGCAGCGCGAGGTGCCGGCCCGAGTACTCCAGGATCAGCGCCTCGTGGATCATGGTCAGCTCCAGGTGCGTGGCCGGGTTGTCCACGGGGATGCGCGCGTTCTCGGCCAGCGACACCATCGTGAACGCCACGCCCGCGAAGGCGAGCGCCGGATAGATCGCCAACTCCTGGTGCGCCAGCGTCTCGACCATGGTCGTGAGCGAGGTCGATTTGGAAATGAGCGATGCCGAGAACAGGACCATCAGCAGCGCCGGCTCGGCCAGGAAGCCGATCAGCATCTCGCGCCGCGCGCCCAGCGAACCGAAGGACGTGCCGATGTCCATCGCGGCAAGCGAAATGAACACGCGGGCGAGCGCGAACAGGCCGACCAGCGCGATGGCGTCGGCCGCCGGCGCCAGCGGCAGGTCGGTGGACAGCGTCGGGACGATCGAGCTGGCCAGCGCCATGCAGCCGAATACGATGTAAGGGACGCTGCGAAACAGCGGCGAGGCGCTGTCGGCCACCACGGAGTCCTTGTTGAACAGCTTGTGCAGCACCCGGTACGGCTGCCACAGGCTGGGCGCCGTCTTGTTCTGCAGCCAGGCGCGCCACTGGTTGACCCAGCCGGTCAGCAGCGGCGCGAGGGCGAGCGCCACCACGATCTCGAGCACCTGGGAGATGAAGCCGTAGACGTTCATCGCTTCACCACCAGCAGCACGGCGATCAGCGTCGCGAAGCTGTACAGCAGATAGATGGAGATGCGTCCCTGCTGCAGCAAGCCGACCAGGCGGGCGATGCGCTCTGCGAGCGCCGCCAGGGGCAGGTAGATCCAGCCCCAGAAATGGTCCTCGACCACGACCTGGTAGCGCGGCCGGCTGTCGAACGGAGTCGGCAGCTCGCGGCGCATCGCGAAGAACGGCTCGAAGATCTGGCGGATCGGCTGGCCGAAGCCCTCGGCCGTGTCCTGCATCCGGGCCGTCTGCCACGGGAATCCGCAGTCCCACGGGGGCGAGCGCCGCAGCCTGCCGTGGTAGAAGCCGCGCACCATGAGGTAGGCCAGCGCGAAGCTGGCGGCCACGCCGATCAGGAAGATGACGGGCCCGTAGCTGGCCCGCTCGACGCTGATGGGCGCCAGCAGCCAGCCGCCGGCCGCGACAGTCTGTCCCAGCCCCACGCCCACCAGTTGCCGCGTGACCGGGTCGATCACCTGGATGAACTGCACCGGCAGCAAACCGAGCACCACGCAGCCCAGCACCAGCCACAGCATGCCCGCGCGCTCCCAGCCCCCCGCGTCGTGGGCCTGCGAGAGCTTCTCCTCGCGCGGCCGGCCCAGGAAGATGACGCCGAAGAACTTGACCATCGTGTAGCCGGCCAGCGCCGCCACCAGGGCGACCAGCGCCGCCGCCGCGGGAATCAGCATGTTCAGCAGCGCATCGGGCAGCCCCGGGGTGAACAGGAAGCTTTGCAGCAGCAGCCACTCGGACACGAAGCCGCCGAGCGGAGGCAGCCCGGCGCTGGTCAGCACGCCCACCAGCGTGATCCAGGCGACCCAGGGCATGTAGCGGATCAGGCCACCGAGTTTGCCCAGGCTGCGCTCCGCCGTGGCATGCAGGACGCAGCCCGTGCACAGGAACAGCAGGCTCTTGAAGAAAGCATGGCCGCCGACGTGGTACAGGGTCGCCGTCAATGCCAGCGCCGCAAGCGCCCCCATGCCGTACGCCGAAAAGATCAGCGTCAGGCCGATGCTCGCGACGATCAGGCCGATGTTCTCGATCGACGAGTAGGCCAGCAGCCGCTTCATGTCCACCTGCACGGCGGCGAACACCACGCCGAAGAGGGCCGTCGCCAGCCCCAGCGCCAGGAGCAGCCCACCCCACCACCAGAACCGCGTGTGCAGCAAGTCGAAGGAGACGCGCAGCATGCCGTAGACGGCGGTCTTGAGCATGACGCCGCTCATGAGCGCGGACACCGGGGAAGGCGCCGCCGGGTGGGCCTCCGGCAGCCAGACGTGCAGCGGCACCAGGCCCGCCTTGGCGCCGAACCCCAGCAGCGCCAGCAGGAAGCCGATCGAAGCCCAGAACGGCGACAGGTTCTGGTCGCGCATGTTGGCGAAGGTGTAGTCGCCGGTGTTGGCCTGCAGCACGCCGAAACAAAGCAGGATCGAGATGGCGCCGATGTGCGCCATCGTGAGGTAGATATAGCCGGCGCGGCGCACTTCCGCGACCCGGTGGTTGGCGGTGACCAGGAAGTAGGACGACAGCGCCATCGTCTCCCACATGACCATGAAGGCGTAGGCGTCGTCGGCCAGCACCACCATCGCCATGCTGGCGAGGAACACGTGGTACTCCAGGCACAGCAGCCCCGGCGGCGTGCCCTCGGCCCTGCGGAAATAGCCGGCCGCGAAGGTCGACACGCCGGCCGTCACCGCGCCGATCACCATCAGGAAAAAGGCCGAGAGGCCGTCGAGCCGCACGTGGAACGGAAGGCTCGGCAGCCCGATGGGCAGCACCGCCACCTCCGGGGTGCTGAACACCGCGGCCAGCGCCAGGGCAAACAGCAGCAGGCCGAGCGCTCCGCCGGCGGGGAACAGGACGCGCGAGACGAAGGTGAAGCGCCGCAGCGCCAGTACGCCGGCAATGCCGATCAGCAGCCATCCGCCCACGACGGCCACGAGCATCCAGTCCAGCCGCAGCCAGCCGGTCAGATCCATGGCCTCGTCAAGTCCGTCATCGTTCAGGCGCCACGAAAACCGGCCCCCGGCACGGCCTGATGGTCGTGGCCTGTTCCAGCAGAAAGCTCGTGGGTGGACGTATCGTAATACGATTCGAGGCGCGGCCCACGCCACGCGCGAAAGACAGCGCCGCGAGCGGGCCCGGAACGCGGGCCTGGTCCGGCGGTCGCCTTCGGGTCAGCGCCCGCCGCGGTTCTCCGTCGCTTCCGGATCGGGCGCCGAACTGGTGCGCAGCACGCGGTAGTCCGGGTTGAACCACACCGTGAACACCATCGACGTGTTGGGCGGCTGCATGTAGCGCCAGTCCCAGGCGACCTCGTTCTTCAGGTCGTAGCGGACGGTCTTCATCGGCTTGCCCAGGAGGCGCCGCACCTCCTCCATCATCATCCCCGGCTGCACCTTGGCGAAGTTGGTGGGATTGAGCACCTGGCGCAGCGAGCTCATCTTGCCGTCGGGCCCGATGCCGATCATGTAATTCTGGTGGCCCGAGGGCTGCCGGTTGTACTCGAAGATGCGCTCGCCGCCGGGAGCGTCCCAGATGTTCTCCGGCTGGCCGAAGCGGGCGCGCACGTCCGCTTCGGTGGACACGCCTTCTTCGAGTTCGCGAATGCGCTGGGGATCGCAGGCCGTCAGCAGCGGCACCGCCAGCGCGGCCAGCGCCAGTGCGAGGATTCTCAAGGAAGCGGCAGTCATCTCGACGGAAGTAAAATCGGGCAAAGGAACAAGTCTATGTCCATTCTGCTCAAGATCTTCCGCCGGCCCGACTACAACTCGGATGCCACCCAGTTCATCGAGCAACTCAAGGCCCAGAAGCCCGACCTGGACGCACGGCAGCGCGCCGGCATGGCGATCTTCTGGGACAAGCACGTCGATCGCGAAGCCTGGGGCGAATGGCGCAAGGCGCGCGTGCCGCAGAAGCCCTACGTGTACCAGACCGAAGTGAAATGACGGACACGGGTGAAGCGACGCTGCCGCAATCGCCGGCAGACGAGCTGTTGCCCGGCATGCCCGACGTGGTGGACCAGGTGGCGCTGGCACGCTTGTATGGCGAGCCGCTGTTCGCCATGCCGACGGACCTGTACATTCCGCCGGACGCGCTGGAGGTGTTCCTCGAGGCCTTCGAGGGCCCGCTGGACCTGCTGCTGTACCTCATCCGCAAGCAGAACTTCAACATCCTCGACATCCCCATGGCCGGCGTCACGCGCCAGTACCTGGAGTACGTCGAGGAGATCCGCGGCCGCAACCTGGAGCTCGCGGCGGAATACCTGCTGATGGCCGCCATGCTGATCGAGATCAAGTCGCGCATGCTGCTGCCGCCGCGCAAGACCGCCGAGGGCCAGGAACCCGAGGACCCGCGCGCCGAGCTGGTGCGCCGCCTGCTCGAATACGAGCAGATGAAGCTGGCCGCCGCCCGCCTGAACGAGGTGCCGCAGCTGGGGCGCGACGTGCTGCGCGCGCAGGTCTACATCGAGCAGGCGCTGCAGCCGCGCTTTCCCGAGGTCAACGTGGTGGACCTGCAGGAAGCCTGGCGCGACATCGTCAAGCGCGCGAGGCTGGTGCAGCACCACAAGATCACGCGCGAGGAGCTGTCGGTGCGCGAGCACATGAGCATCGTGCTGCGCAAGCTCCAGGGCCGCAGGTTCGTGGAATTCGAGCGGCTGTTCGACCCCGTGCGCGGCGTGCCGGTGCTGATCGTCACCTTCATCGCGCTGCTCGAGCTCGCCAAAGAGGCTCTCATCGACGTCACCCAGGCCGAGGCTTTCGCCCCGATCTACGTGCGGCTGGCCTACCAGCCTTCCTGAACTTTTGCGGCTTCAAATCATGAACCCAGTCAACCGGGACTTCGACGTGCTGATCGTGGGCAGCGGCCTGGCCGGCCTGTCGGCCGCGCTGCACCTGGCGCCGACACACCGCGTGGCGGTGATCACCAAGCGCTCGATGAGCGACGGCTCCAGCGGGCTGGCGCAGGGCGGCATCGCCGCGGTGCTGCACGAGGCCGACAGCTTCGCCGCGCACGTGGACGACACGCTGGTGGCCGGCGCGGGGCTGTCGGACCTGGCGGCCACCCGCTTCGTGGTCGAACACGCGCCCGAGAGCATCGCGTGGCTGCGCAACCTGGGCGTGCCGTTCTCGCAGGAGTCCGGCCACCTGCA